>NZ_JBWKPQ010000002.1:0-22509 GCF_059418345.1 Variovorax sp. GW821-FHT09B01
GTGGAGCGAGTTCTGCGGACCCCCGCTTTCTCCGAGCACCGCAGGTTGCCCGTAGCGAAGCGGAGGGACACAGACAGCGGGGTCGCCTTTTCTTTGCCTACTTTCTTTTGGCGAAGCAAAAGAAAGTAGGTCGCCCGCCGGGGCGAATTCCCGGCCAACGGCCTCAACAAAAAAGCAGCTTCAAACCAGAAAGCCGAAAACCTCATCCAGCCAAACCACGCAACCGACCAATAGCTTCCTCAAGATGCGCCATGGAACTAGCCGTAGAGAACCGAACAAAGCGAGCAGTCTCAGCAGTCCCGAAGTCGCGACCCGGAGTCACAGCCACATGCGCCCGCTTCATCGCCTCGAACGCAAAATCCCAACTCCCCGAAATCCCGAGCCGAGCAGCCAGCCCCGAACAATCGGCCCAGGCATAGAACGCCCCATCGGGAACCACCGGAACCGGTAGCCCCAACGCCTCGAGCTGCGGAATGAACCAGTCGCGCCGAGCCTTGAACTCGCCCCGCCGCCGCTCGTACTCCGCAATGCTCTCCGCCTCGAAGCAAGCCAGCGCCGCGTACTGCGCCACCGTGCTCGCACAGATGAACAGGTTCTGCGCCAGCCGTTCCACCACAGGCACCAGAACATCCGGCACCACCAGCCACCCCAGCCGCCACCCCGTCATGTTGAAGTACTTGCTGAAGCTGTTGATGCTGATCACGTTGTCGTCGATCGCCAGCGCCGTCTGCCCGTAGGCATCGTCGTAGGACAGCCCCAGATAGATCTCGTCGATCAGCGTGATGCCGCCGCGCGAACTCACCACCTCGTGGATGCGCCGCAGCTCGTCGCGCGCGATCGAGGTGCCGGTCGGGTTCGAGGGCGAGGCCAGCAGCACGCCGCGAGTCTTGTCGGTCCAGGCGGCCTCGACCTTGTCGGCGCTGAGCTGGAAGCGCTCCTCGGCGGTGGTCGGGATCAGCACCGCCTTGCCCTCGGCCGCGCTCACGAAGTGACGGTTGCAGGGATAGCTGGGGTCGGGCAGCAGGATCTCGTCGCCGGCCTCGATCAGCGTGAGGCAGGCCAGCTGCAGCGCGGCCGAGGCGCCGGCCGTGACCACGATGCGGCGCGCCGGCACGTCGACGCCGAAGCGGTCGCGATACCACTGGCTGATGCGTTCGCGCAGGTGGTCGAGGCCGGTGGCCTGGGTGTACTGCGTGGCACCGGCGCGCACCGCGCGCGCCGCGGCTTCCTGCACCAGCGGCGGCGCGGTGAAGTCGGGCTCGCCGATGTTCAGGAAGATCATCGGCCGGTCGGTGTGGGCCACCTCGCGCGCCAGCTTGCCGGCGGCCTTGGCCACTTCCATCACGTAGAAGGGCTCGATGCGCTCGGCTCGGGTCGAAATCCTCATGCGGGGTGCTTCGCGAAAGAAGAAGGAGGAAGAGGAGCAGGCGACGGGATCAGGGCCGCGCCTTGCCGGTCGCGCGGTCGGCCTCGACCTCGAGCGGACGCAGCTGGGGCGCGAGGCCGTTGAGCACCGCGTTCACGTACTTGTGGCCGTCGGTGCCGCCGAACTCCTTGGCGAGCTCGATGCATTCGTTGAGCACCACGCGCCACGGCACGTCGAGGCAATGCTGGAACTCGTAGACGCCGATCCACATCACGGCATGCTCGATCGGCGAGATCTCGGCCAGCTTGCGGTCGAGCAGCGGCACGATCAGCGCGTCGAGCTGCTCGGCGCCTTCGATCGAGCCGTGCAGCAGCGCGTCGTAGTGCGCGGCATCGGCCTTGTGGAAGCCCGCGAGGTCGCGCGTGAAGCTGTCGATGGCGGCCGCCTCGTTGCGGCCCACCAGGTGCTGGTAGAGCGCCTGCAGCGCGAACTCGCGCGCGCGGGTGCGGTTGGACTTGGCCGAGGCCTTGCGCGCGCCGGTGGAGGTCAGGCCGGTGCGCGTCGCTCGCGCCTTGTCCGGTCGTGCGGAACGCTGCGGCGCAGCGCCTCCCTGGTCTTCTTGGGTGTTGTCGTCGGTCATGAAAGGTCGGCCAGCAGTCGCGCCATTTCCACCGCCACGCGGGCCGCGTCGCGGCCCTTGTCGGTCTGGCGGGCGACGGCCTGCTCGAGGTTCTCGGTGGTGAGGATGGCGTTGGCGATGGGCAGCTTGTAGTCGAGCGCCACGCGGCTCACGCTCGCGCCCGATTCGTTGGCCACCAGCTCGAAGTGGTAGGTCTCGCCGCGGATGATGCAGCCCAGCGCGACCAGCGCGTGGTAGCCGCCGCGCTCGGCCAGCGCCTGCAGCGCGACCGGCACTTCGAGCGCGCCGGGCACGCGCACGTGGTGGATGTCGTTGGCGGCCACCCCCAGCGCCGCGAACTCGTCGAGGCAGGCGCTGGCGAGCGCATCGGTGATGTCGGCATTGAAGCGCGCCTGCACGATGCCGATGCGCAGTCCCTTGCCGCTGTTGCCGTCCAGCGGCTTGTCGGCCGCGCCCTGGTTTGCACCTTGCATGTCGTTCAGTCCTTTGCCAGATAGCCGGCGATCTCGAGGCCGTAGCCGGCCGCCATGCTGGGCATGCGCCGCGGCGTGCCGAGCAAAGTCATCTTCTGCACGCCGCATTCGCGCAGGATCTGCGCGCCGATGCCGTAGCTGCGCAGGTCCATGCGGCCGCGCTCGGGCGCCTGCGCGGGGCGCGCGGTGCCGTCGAACTGGGCCAGCAGCTCGTGGGCCGTTTCGCCGCAATTCAGCAGCACGGCCACGCCCCGGTCGAGCTGCGCGATGTGCGAGAGGCTGGCGTCCAGGCTCCACGAGTGCAGCGAGCGGTTGATCTCGAGCGCGTCGAGCACCGACAGCGGCTCGTGCACGCGCACATCGACCGTGTCCTCGGGCGCCCACTTGCCGCGCACCAGCGCGAGGTGCACGCCGCCGCTGGGCTGGTCGACGAAGGCATGGGCCGTGAAGGCGCCCCAGGCGGTCTGGATCTCGCGGCAGCCGACCTTCTTGATCAGCGATTCGGTGCGGCTGCGGTGCTCGATCAGCGCCGCGATGGTGCCGATCTTGAGGCCGTGTTCGGCCGCGAACAGCTGCAGGTCGGGCAGGCGCGCCATCGTGCCGTCCTCGTTCATCACCTCGCAGATCACCGAGGCGGGCGAGCAGCCGGCCATGGCGGCGAGGTCGCAGCCGGCCTCGGTATGGCCGGCGCGCATCAGCACGCCGCCGTCGACCGCCTGCAACGGGAAGATGTGGCCCGGCTGCACCAGGTCGGCGGCCACGGCGTTGCGCGCCACCGCGGCCTGCACGGTGCGGGCGCGGTCGGCGGCCGAGATGCCGGTGGTCACGCCCTCGGCGGCCTCGATCGAGACCGTGAAGGCGGTGGCGTGCTTGGTGCCGTTGCGCGCCACCATCGGCGGCAGGTGCAGGCGTTCGCACATCTCGCGCGACAGCGTGAGGCAGATCAGGCCGCGCGCATGGCGGGCCATGAAGTTGATGGCTTCGGGCGTGATGTGGTCGGCGGCGACCACGATGTCGCCCTCGTTCTCGCGGTCTTCCTCGTCGACGAGGATGACCATGCGGCCGGCGGCCAGTTCGGCCACGATCTCCTCGACCGGGGAGATCGGCGCGGGCGTCCGATTGGCGCGCGAGGCGCCGATCGGCGTGACGGATGCGTTCATGATGGGGCGGGGTCCTTGGATGCGGGGAATGTTGGTGTCAGGCCGGCCGGGCCGGCTGCAGCACGCCCGCCTGGAGCATGCGCTCCACGTAGCGCGCCACGGTGTCGATTTCGAGGTTCACGCGCGAACCGGCGCGCAGGTCGCCCAGCGAGGTGTTCTGCACCGTGTGCGGGATCAGGTTGATGCTGATCTCGCTGCTGCCGTCGGCCGCGTCGGCGACGGTGTTGACCGTCAGGCTCACGCCATTGATGGTGATCGAGCCCTTGTAGGCCAGGAAGCGCGCCAGCGCCTGCGGCGCGGCCACGCGCAGCTCCCAGCTCTCGCCCACGGGCTCGAAGCGGCTCACGGTGCCGATGCCGTCGACGTGGCCCGAGACGATGTGGCCGCCGAGGCGGTCGCTCGCGCGCAGCGCCTTCTCGAGGTTGATGCGCGCACCTTCCTCGGTCAGGCCCGCGGTCTTGTCGAGCGACTCGGCCGAGATGTCGATGGTGAAGAGCCTCTGCGCGGGGTCGAAACTGGTGACGGTCATGCAGGCGCCGTTGAGCGCGATGCTGTCGCCGAGACCGACGTCGTCGAGGTAGCCGTCGGGCGCCGCGATGCCGAGTCTCTTGCCGTGGGAGGAGGAGGAGCCGAGGTCGTGGATGGCGGCGATACGCCCCACGCCGGTGATGATTCCGGTGAACATCCGCGCATTTTCGCAGGTCCGGAAGGCCCGCGGCATTTCCTGGCACTTCGGGACCGGCGGCGCGGTCGCGCGGGCGTCTCGCCTAGCGGCTGCGGACGGCAGCCGGCGCGCCGCGGGCGGCGTCAGAAAGCGTCCCGGCCGGCCACGCGCGCCACGATCCGCAGGTCGGGGCCGATCCGGTCGGCCGAGCGGAATTCCAGCGGCAGCGCCCCGGCCAGCGAGACCAGCGGTTCGGCGTGGATCTGGCTCGCGATGTCGAGGCCGCTGCCGATCAGCTTGGGCGCCAGATAGACCAGCAGCTCGTCGACGCAGCCTTCGCGCAGCAGCGAGCCATTGAGCTTGTGGCCCGATTCCACGTGCAGCTCGTTGACGCCGCGCGCCGCGAGGTCGCGCAGCAGCGCGGGCAGGTCGACCTTGCCGTGGGCATTCGGCAGGCAGCTGACCGTGGCGCCGCGGGCCTCGAGCGCCGCGGCGCGGGCTTCGTCGCGCACTGCCGCGTAGATCCAGACCGCGCGGCCTGCTATGAAAAGATGAGCATCGGGCGGAGTCTGCAGGTGGCTGTCGACGATCACCAGGTGCGGTTGGCGCGGCGTCTCGACCAGCCGCACGTCGAGCCGCGGGTTGTCCTCGAGCACCGTGCCGACGCCCGTCAGCACCGCGCTGGCCCGGGCGCGCCAGGCGTGGCCGTCGGCGCGCGCGGCCTCGGCCGTGATCCATTGGCTCACGCCGTTGGCGAGGCCGGTGCGGCCGTCGAGCGAGGCCGCGACCTTCATGCGCACCCAAGGTGTCTTGCGGACCATGCGCGAGAGAAAACCGAGGTTGAGTTCGCGCGCTTCCTCGGCGCCTGGGCCCACCTCGACCGCCACGCCTGCCGCGCGCAGCCGCTCGAAGCCCTGGCCCGCGACCAGCGGATTCGGATCGGCGAGCGAGGCGACCACGCGGCCGATGCCGGCCGCGATCAGCGCGTCGCAACACGGGCCGGTGCGGCCGTGGTGGGCGCAGGGTTCGAGCGTGACGTAGGCGGTGGCGCCCGCGACCGAATGCCCCTGTGCCGCCGCATCGCGCAGCGCCATCACCTCGGCATGCGGGCCGCCGGCCTTCTGCGTGTGGCCCTGGCCGAGCACGCGGCCCTGCGCATCGGCGATCACGCAGCCCACGCGCGGGTTCGGGTCGGTGATCAGCAGCGCCGACGCGGCCAGGCGCAGGGCGCTCGCCATGTGCTGTGCGTCGTGTTCGGGGGAGGGCATGGAGGCTTCGCGAGGAAAAGTTGACAGGGGTGCGTCGGGATCATACGAGCGGCGCGCGAATGCGGATGGACGGCGCGGCGCTCGCGCCCGGTGCGCTCGTACGCTTGCCGTTCGATCGCGAGACACGCGACACCGGAAGAGAACGGGGGGAGGACGGATATGGCAAGGTCGAATCGAACGGCGCATGCCGCCGCGGGCTTTTCGCTCGTGGAGGTGCTGGTGTCCATCGCGCTGCTGAGCCTGGGGCTGCTCGGCGCGGCGGCCATGTTGCTGCATGCGGTGCGCGCGAGCGGCGAGGCCGCGAACTTCGGCGCGGCGCTGAACCTGGTGCGCGAGCTGTCGGAGAAGACGCGGCTCAACCGGGCCGTGGCGGGGCGGCGCGATGCGGCCAATGGCTACCTCGTGGCGCAATGGACGGCAGGGTCTGCCACGGGCGAGGCGGGCGTCACCGATTGCGCGGCGGCCGGCGCCGCCTGCAAACCCGAGGACCTCGCGCGCTGGGACATGGAGGCGTGGAAGCGCCGCGCCGCGAAGGCCCTGCCGGGCGCGCGCGTCACGGTCTGCTTCGACGGCAATCCATGGAACGACGCAGCGGGCGCCCATGCCTGGGACTGCGAGGCCGACGGACCGTTGCTGGTCGTCAAGCTCGGCTGGTTGCCGCGCAACGCGAGCGAGGCGCAGCGCCGCGCGGGGGCATCGGCACCGCCGCGACTCGCAATGCCGCTGATGCCCGCGCAGGCCAGCGAGGGGCCGCGCGGTGGCTGAGCGTGTCGAACCCACAGGGCGCGCGCGGCTGCGTGGCGTGTCGCTGGTCGAGCTGATGGTCGCGCTGGCGCTCGGCCTGGTGGTGGTGCTCGCGGCCATGCTGGCTTTCGGCGGCAGCCGGCAATTGTTCGTCGCCGAGTCCGAGGCCCGCACGGTGGAGGAGTCGTTGCGCTTCGCGGCCTTCGTCGTGCGGCGCACGGTGCGGCAGGCCGGCTATGCCGATCGCGTGGCCGGCGATACGGTCACGGCCGCCGGGAACGATCCCCTCGACCTCGACATCGTCGGCGCTCGCAACACGCGCGTCGGTGCCAGCGGCGAAAGCTATGGGAGACACAACGCACGCGGCGTGAACGACAGCGATTCGTTGCTGGTGCGCTTTGCCGGCAGCTCGCGCACCGACGACGAAGGCAGCGCCACGGAGGCCGACGGCACCATGGTCGACTGCATGGGTTTTGCGCAGGCCGCGCCGAGCGCCGGCACCGCCACGCCGGCCGACCGGGCCTGGAGCATCTTCCATGTCGCCGAGGCGGCCGACGGGGAGCCCGAGCTCTATTGCAAATACCGCGGCGACCGGCGCGGCAGCTTCCGGTCCGAGCCGCTGGCGCGCGGCATCGAGGTGTTCCGCGTGCTGTTCGGGCGTGACCTCGACGGCGACGGCACGCCCGAGCAATGGCTCGATGCCGCGCAGCTCGATGCGGTGGCGGCCGCGTCGTCGCTGGGCAATGCGGCCTGGCGGCAGGTGGTGGCGTTGCGCATCGGGATGGTGGCGCGCAGCGCACGGTCGGGCCACTGGCCCCGGCCCGAGGAGGTGCAGCTCTATCCTCTCGGCCCCGAGTTCCCGGCGGCGCGCTTCCGGCCCGCGGCCGACGGGCGGCTGCGGCGTGTCGTGAGCTTCACGGTGGCGCTGCGCAACAGCCAACGCGAGGCCGCGCCATGAACCGGCCGGTGCGCGCCTCGCGTGGCTTCTCGCTGATCGTCGTGCTGATGCTGCTGCTCGTGGTGTCGGTGCTCGGCCTCGCCGCGGCGCAGAACGCGCTGGTCGGCGAGCGCATCGCGCGCAACGACCGCGACACCGAGGTGGCTTTCCAGGCGGCCGAGGCCGCGCTGCTCGATGCCGAGCGCGACGTGCTCGGGCCCAACGACCATGGGGCGCAGCGGCTGTGCCTGTTCGATGGCCGCGATGTGTCGGCCTTCGTCGTCGATTGCGCCGGGACCGGCGCACGGCTGGGACTCTGCGCGGCCGCGCCGGTGGGCGACCCGCCGGTGTGGACGCAGGTCGATTTCGCACCCGATGCGAACCGGTCGGTGGCCTACGGCCGCTTCACGGGGCAGGTCTATGCCACCGGTGCCGGTGGCCTGTCCGTGCGCGCGCCGCGCTATGTCGTCGAGGCCCTGCGCAGCCGGGGCAGCGACCCGCAGGGCGTGCTGCACAGCGCGAGCGCGAGCGTCGCGACGCATGTCTTCCGCGTCACCGCCATCGGCTACGGGCCGCGCGAGGAGACGCGGGTGCTGCTGCAGACCACGCTGGCCAAGCCGTCGGCGAGTCCCGGCTGTGCCGACGCTTCTTCTCCTTCCACCTGATCGGACTGCCATGCCCTTGCTTCGCGCATTCATCGTGTGCATCGCCCTGGTTTTCTGCGCGACGTGGAGCGCACCGGCATGGGCCGGCATCGCATCCACGCCGCCGCCCGATGCGCTGCTGACCAGCGTGCCGGTCCACGCGCTGGCCGGTCAGCCCGATCCCAACATCGTGATCGACCTGTCGATCAAGGCCTCGAACGCGGGACCGGCGTACCTCGGCAGCTTCGAGCCCGCCAAGGTCTACGAAGGCTATTGGGATGCGAAGGGCTGCTACGACTACCTGCGCATCGAGGGCTACTTCCGCCGCACCGCGACGGCCACCACGCTCGCCGGTGGCGAGATCGCCTGCCGCGGGCAGTGGAGCGGCAATCTGCTGAACTGGGCCACGGCATCGCCGCTCGATCAGCTGCGCATGGCGCTGACCGGTGGCGACCGCGTGGTCGATACGCCGGAGCAGACCGTGCTGCAGCGCGCGACCTGGCCGATCGGGGCTGGCGTCGAGCTTCCCGTCAAGACCGTGCGCGGGCATCTCGAGCGGCGGACACCGCGCAGCGGCCTTCGCGCGGACGAAACGCTGCGCATCCGGAACTGCGGGGAGCGGCTGGTCGTCGATGCGGACATACGCACCGATGCAGACCGCGGCTGCGTCTCGGCGGCCGGGGCCGAGCTCTACTTCGCGCGCGTCGAGGTCTGCGCCGCCGACGAGGCCGTCGTGCGCCGCGATCTTTGCGTCGCGTATCCCAGTGGTCATCAAAAACCGGTAGGCGCCTTGCAGGTCCATGCGGGCGACGCGCGTTTCGCGGTGTTCGGCTACCTGCCTGGCAGCGATCCCAGGCGCCAGGGTGGGGTGCTGCGCGAAGCGATGAAGTCCATCGGGCCGGAGAAGACCGATGCCGCGTTCGACTGGGTCGCGAACCCGCGGGCCGAGTGGGATGCGCGCACCGGCGTGTTCCGTGATGGCCCCGCGGGCACCGCGCAGGGTGTCATCGCGGCGGTGAACCGCTTCGGACGCTCGGGCGACTACGCGCGCTTCGATCCCGCGGGGGAGCTGTTCCACGAATCGCTGCGCTACCTGCAGGCGAAGCTGCCGACGCTCGCGGACCCGGTGCTCGGGAACTGCCAGCGACATCACATCCTGAACATCGGCGACCTCGACACCGGCCGTGATGGTTGGGCGCCGGGCTCGGGCAGTGCGGCCTTCGCGCCCGACACCGCGCACTGGACCCGGCTCGTCGGTGCTTTCGAGAATCGCAAGGCGGGCGCGGCCCAGGGCTCCTTCGGCATGGCGGGGCTCGCGTACTGGGCACACACGCAGCGAATCCGCGGCGACCATCCCGATGCGCGCGTGCAGACCTTCGCGATCGACCTGGATGCCGACCGCAGCGCTGTGGTGGGCACGCGCCAGCGCGGCAGCGCGCTCTACCTGGCCGCGAAGTACGGCGGATTCGTCGACCGCAACGGCGATGGCGATCCGTTCCGAACCTCCGCACTTTTCGGCGCCCCGGACGCAGCGGGCAAGTCGGCATGGTTCAGCAACGCCGAATGGGCGGAAGGGCTCGACCACGACGGGCAGCCGATGCCGGCCAACTACTTCCTCGCCAGCGATGCGCGATCGACGGCGGATGCGTTGCGCCGCGTGCTGCGCCGTGCCACCGCGCCGCCGCTGGGCGCGAATGCCACGGCCGCGATCTCCTCGGACACGGTGGGCGCGGCCGGCGCGAGCCTCTATCGCTCGCGCTCCGACAGCCGGCGCTGGGCCGGCACCTTGCTGTCGTTTCGCCTGTTCAGCGATTCCGACACGGGCGCCTTGCGCGTGGCCGACACGCCGTCGTGGGATGCGGGTGCCTTGCTCGATGCACGCGTGGAGAAATCCGGTGCATCGGCGCCGCGAAAGATCTTCACGCTGTCGACGGCAGGCGTCGGCATTCCCTTCGAATGGGAGGCGCTCGACGAGCCCTCGCGGCGCTCGCTGCGCGCGGAGACCGGACCCGCATCCCCGATGCCTGCCGGGGCCACCGACACCCTGGCCCGCGACCGCCTGAACTATCTGCGCGGCGAGCGTCGAAACGAAGCCTCGTTCGCGGGTGGCCGTTTCCGCGTGCGCGACTCGGTGATGGGCGATGTCGCGCATGCGGCCCCGGTGTACGTTGGCGCGCCCGACCCTGTGCTGGACGAGAGCGGTTACCCGGCATTCCTCTCCACGCATCGCCAGCGCGAGCCCGCGGTCTATCTGGGGGCCAACGACGGCATGCTGCATGGCTTCTCGGCGCGCACGGGCGAGGAGCTTTTCGGCTATGTCCCGCGACTGCTGTTTCCCGCGCTGGGCCAACTCGCGCAGGCCGGCGGCGCGCATCGCGCCTATGTCGACGGCACGCCCGCCGTGGCCGAGGCGCGCATGGCGAACGGCCGGTGGAAGAGCGTGCTGGTCTCGGGCCTGGGCGTGGGAGCCGCCGGTGTGTTCGCGCTCGATGTCAGCGATCCGCGGGCCTTCTCGGCCGACAAGGTGCTGTGGGAGTTCGGCAGCGCCGACGATCCCGACATGGGCCACCTGATGCAGCCGCCGCGCATCCTGAAGTTCCGCACCAGGGCCGCGACGGCGGGCCGCCCGGCCACCCATGCCTGGTTCGCGGTCGTGCCCTCGGGCTTCAACAACCGCAACCCCGAGAAACGCGCCGCGCTGTTCCTGCTGTCGCTCGACAAGTCGGCCGGCACGCCCTGGCGGCGCGGCCTCGACTATCACAAGATCCTGCTGCCCCGGCCCGCCGATGCCAGCCTCGTCAATGCGCTCGCGAGCGCGCCCGGCGACCATGCGGCCGACGACGGAACGGTCCGCTGGCTCTATGCCGGCGATACGCAGGGCAATCTGTGGAAGTTCGACTTCGAGCGCGATGCGCCCTGGAGCGAGGCCAACGCGCTGGGCTTCGGCGGTGCGCCGCTGATGGTCGCGATGGACGGCGGCGCGGGCAGCCGGCGCCAGCCGATCACGGTGCCGCCGGAAGTGGGGCTCGGGCCCGGCGGCGGCGGCATCGTGCTGTTCGGCACCGGCCAGTTCGTCGAGCCGGCGGACCTTGGCGCCTCGCGCCGCGGCGTCCAGACCGTGTATGCGGTGCAGGACACGGGCACGCCGATCCGTGCGGGCGAGGCGCGGACCCAATTGGTGTCGCGGCAGGCGCGACCCATCGAGGGCGGGCTGACGGCCATCGAGGGCCAGGCCTTCGTCTACGGCGCCTTCGACCGCGCGACGACACGGCGGCGCGGCTGGTACCTCGACCTGCCGGCGTCGCGCGACCAGGGCGAGCGCCAGGTGGAGCGGTCCGTGCTGGCCGACGGTCGCCTGTTCTTCAACACGCTGATTCCGCCGCAAGCGACCTGCGGCGAAGGCGGTGGGCGCAGTTGCGCGGTGGATGCGATGACCGGCCTGTCCAAGAGCGGCACCTGCGTGCCCTCGGAGGCGGGGCTGCTCGGTGCGCCTTTCGTGGTCCAGCAGGGCGATGCGTCCTACGGTGCCGCCGATCCGGCCGGTCGGCGCGTCGAGACGCGGCGGCTTTCGGTCCTCAGCCCCGGCACCCGCAAGGGCACGGCGGTGTCGGTCGCGCAGCCGACCGACGGTGCCACGGTGTCGCGCCGGGCCGGCCGTCTCAACTGGCGCCAGGTGCCGGACCCGCAAAGGACGCGGCCATGATCTCCCGCCACGGCCATCGCGCGGGCGCGGCCCTCGGCTGGAGCTTGATCGAGGTGCTGATCGCACTCGCGATCGTCGCCATCCTCGCGGCCATCGCCTTTCCCTCCTACGTCGATGCGGTGCACCGGGGCTGGCGCGCCGAGGCGCGGTCGGCGCTGCTCGCGCAGATGCAGCAGCAGGAGCGCCACTTCACCGTCGATGGCCGCTACCGGCGCTACGAAGGCGATTCCGCCGAGAGCGGGCAGGGCGGCAAGTACCTCGTGCGCAGCGAGCACTGCGACGGCCAGCGCAGCCTCGACGACTGCCTGCGGCTCTCGGCGCGGCTCAAGCCCGGCTTCTCAGACCCGCCGGTCGGCAATCTGTGGCTGGACAGCACGGGCGGCCGCGGCTGCGATGGCGCGCAGCGTGCGCGGTGCTGGCAATGAAGCGCGCGGGACCGGCCCGTGGGCTCACGCTGATCGAGCTGCTCACCGTGATCGCCATCGTCGCGATCCTGGCCGCCGTCGGCGTGCCGGGTTTTCGCGCGCTGCTGCTCCACCAGCGTCTGGCGGCCGCGTCACAGGCCTTCGTGGCCGCGCTCGGGATGGCGCGGATCGAGGCAATCCGGCGCGGCGAGCCGGTCAGCGTGCTGGCCGACGGCGCCGGCTGGGATGCGGGCTGGGCGGTGGTGACCGATGTCGACGGCGACCACGCGCCGAGCGTGCTGCGGCGCTTCGACGGGCTGCCGCCGGGCATCGCGGTCGACCGGGAACTGGGCGACGGGTTGGCGCAAGGGGTGCACTACGACGGCAACGGCTTCTCGCGGCGCGTGCGCAATGCGGGCTTCGGCGCGGGCTGCCTCGCGTTCAAGGCCGAGACGGGGCGGCGCGCGGCCATCGTTCTCTCGGCGTCGGGGCGGGCCCGCAGTTGCGACCCCGATCGGAAGGGGGAATGCGGAACGGGTGTGTGCGGGCAGGGCGGCGGATAGCGGCCGTCCCGCGGCCCGGCGTTGACACGCCGCGGCTCAGATGTCGCGCAGCAGCTGCCGGAACTCGTCCACGTCCTCGAAGCTGCGGTAGACCGAGGCGAAGCGCACGTAGGCCACCTTGTCGAGCTTCTTGAGTTCGCGCATCACGAGTTCGCCGACCTTGGTCGACTCGATTTCGCGCAGGCCGCTGGCGAGCAGCTTCTGTTCGATGCGCAGCAACGCGTTGTCGATCTGCTCGATGCTCACCGGTCGCTTGCGCAGCGCCAGCATCATCGAGGCGCGGACCTTGGTCGAGTCGAAGTCGGCGCGGCTGCCGTCCTTCTTCACGACGACCGGGAAGTTGACGTCGGGACGCTCGTAGGTGGTGAAGCGCTTGTCGCAGGCACCGCACTGGCGGCGCCTGCGCACGAAGTCGGCGTCTTCCGAAACGCGGGTCTCGACGACCTGCGTTTCGAGATGACCGCAAAAAGGGCATTTCATGCGGTCAGGGCTTCTTCTTCTTCTTCGAGGTCAGCGGTAGACCGGGAAGCGGCTGGTCAGCGCGTGAACCTTGGCGCGCACGGCGTCGATGTTCGCGGCATCGCGCGGGTTCTCGAGCACGTCGGCGATCAGGTTCGCGGTGATGCGGGCCTCTTCGTCCTTGAAGCCGCGCGTGGTCATGGCCGGCGTGCCGACACGCACGCCGCTGGTCACCATCGGCTTCTCGGGGTCGTTGGGGATCGCGTTCTTGTTGATGGTCATGTGGGCGCTGCCCAGCACGGCCTCGGCTTCCTTGCCGGTGATGCCCTTGGCGCGCAGGTCGACCAGCATCACGTGGCTTTCGGTGCGTCCGCTCACGATGCGCAGGCCGCGTTGCGTGAGCGTTTCGGCCACGATCTGGGCGTTCTTGACCACCTGTTGCTGGTAGGCCTTGAACTCGGGCGACAGCGCTTCCTTGAAGGCCACCGCCTTGGCGGCGATCACGTGCATCAGCGGGCCGCCTTGCAGGCCCGGGAAGATCGCGCTGTTGATCGCCTTCTCGTGCTGCGACTTCATCAGGATGATGCCGCCGCGCGGGCCGCGCAGGCTCTTGTGGGTGGTCGATGTCACGATGTCGGCGTGCGGCACCGGGTTCGGGTAGACGCCCGCGGCCACCAGGCCGGCGTAGTGGGCGATGTCGACCATGAAGATCGCGCCGACGTCCTTGGCCACCTTGGCGAAGCGCTCGAAATCGATGCGCAGCGAGTAGGCCGAGGCGCCCGCGATGATCAGCTTGGGCTGGTGCTCGTGCGCCTTGCGTTCCATCGCGTCGTAGTCGATGGCTTCGTTGGCGTCCAGGCCGTAGCTCACCACGTTGAACCACTTGCCGCTCATGTTGAGCGGCATGCCGTGGGTCAGGTGGCCGCCTTCGGCCAGGCTCATGCCCATGATGGTGTCGCCGGGCTTCAGGAAGGCCAGCAGCACGGCCTCGTTGGCCGAGGCGCCGCAATGGGGCTGCACGTTGGCCGCTTCGGCGCCGAAGATCTGCTTCACGCGGTCGATGGCCAGCTGCTCGGCCACGTCGACGTGCTCGCAGCCGCCGTAGTAGCGCTTGCCCGGGTAGCCCTCGGCGTACTTGTTGGTGAGCTGCGAGCCCTGCGCGGCCATGACGGCCGGCGAGGCGTAGTTCTCGCTCGCGATCAGCTCGATGTGGTGTTCCTGGCGCGCGTTTTCGGCCTGGATGGCAGCCCAGATTTCGGGATCGGTCTGTTCGACCAGGATGTTGCGTTGGTACATGGCAGTCCTTTGAAGACGAGGTCCTTGTTCTTCAACCAAACAAGGGCTGCCCAGGCGAACGGCTGATCGCCTGCGCGTCTGGAGCGACGTCGCAGGCGGTACGCTTCCCAGTGGTAGTCCACGTCAGCGCGGGTGCCTTGTCGGCACCGCGCCTATCGCCAGTCGCGTACCCGGTCGAGTGTAGCGGATCGGACCGGCCCGGCGGCGGGCGAAAGGAGATTCAGGACACGGCCGACAGCAGCGCCACCTTGGGCGGCGTGGGGCCGTTGGCCGGCTCGGTCGCCTCGTCGGGCTTGGCCGGGGCCACCACCGGCAGGGGCAGCGGCTGCGGGCGCAGCACCGGTGGCGTCGGCGCGAATGGCGAGGGCGCGCGGCCGCTGGCCACTTGCAGCAGGCGCTCGCGCTCGGCCATCACCTTGCCGGCATAGCCGCCGTCGTCCTCGAGGTTGGCCGCGCCCACGTAGTAGCGCAGGCCGCCTTCGAGCGAACCGGCGCGGGCGATGCATTCCTGCAGCACCTTCACGCCGACCCGCATGTTGGTCACGGGGTCGAAGGCGGTCAGCGTGCCGCCGGCCGGCTCGTACTTGTCGCCGTGCACGCGGGTCATGACCTGCATCAGCCCCTGCGCGCCGACCTGGCTCTGCGCGAACGGGTTGAAGCTGGACTCGACCGCCATGATCGCGAGGATCAGCGTCGGATCGAGCTTGGTGTGCTTGCCGATGTTGTAGGCCTCGGCCACGAGCACGCTCAGCGGCTCGGCCGCGACGCGGTACTTCTTGCTGAGCCAGTAAGCCACGGCGGCCTGCTGCTTGGGCAGGTCGCCGGGGCTCGCGGCCGTGGTGCGCTCGATCGCGGTCGGCTCGAGGTCGGTGGCTTCGGGCGCGGGTTTGCGCGACTGCAGCCAGCCCATGAGCTGTTCTTCGCCTTGATGGCGCAGGTCGGGCCGCGCCACGAGGGCGAGGACCGCGAACACGATGGCCAGGCCCAGCAGGGCGAAACCGTTGTGCGTGATTTCAAAAAAGCCGTCTGCCACATCGGACACGAAGGTCCTCAGCCCGCGGGCCGTGGCATCAAACGCCTTGTTCATCGCTCTTCCTTTCTGTGCGGCACCTGTCGCAGCGCCGGGAAGGGCGATGGGATGGAGGCAGCGGCGCTTGGATTGGTACCAATCAGATTCCGCGCTCAAGGGGGATAAGGTGCGCGGCCGTCTGATCAAGCCGGGGGGAGTCGGCAGCGGATACAGGGTGGTTCCGTCGCGTCGGGCGATCGGAGCAGGCGGGATTCTATCGTTGCTAAATACCCGGTCAAGCATAAGGAATTCGGTCTTAATTCTTAAAAGTGTCGAACAAATGTTTCAAATCCGTGTCCGGGACCGCATCCTTCTTAAGGGAAATCCCTTGAAAAATCGGGTTTGAAAAGCCGGGAAGGGGCGCCTAAGCTGAACAGGCCTGAGGTTTTCAGGTGCTTTCCGAAGCCAGGCAGTCACGGTGCAAGCCGCGGGCTCGAACGGCGGAGGATCCACGGCGGCAATCTCTTGCTGCCAGCACGACAGGAACCATCGACTTCCGGTCGAGCGAAACGATGGCAATGGGTCGTATGCCCGCCATCAAGCCCGGTGACATGACATTCGTCGCGTCACCGGGCTTTCTTGTTTCTGGCTTGCCGCCTGTTTGGGGCACACTCGCGCGAATGAATGCTGCCGCCTCGATACAAAGCTTAAGAAAGAACAAATGGTTGCGACGCGGGATCGTTGCACTGCTCGTGCTTCTGGGCCTTTGGGTCTTGGCCTGGCTGGCGGTGCCGCCGATCGCCAAGAGCCAGCTGCAGAAGATCGCGAGTGAGAAGCTGGGCCGCCAGGTCACGGTGGAGCGCATCGGCTTCAAGCCCTGGACCCTCGAGCTCACGCTCAACAACCTGCGCATCGCCACCGCCGACGGCAAGAACACCCAGGTCGCCGTGCGGCGCATCTATGCCGATGCCGAGCTGCAGTCGTTGTTCCGGCTCGCGCCCGTGATCGACGCGGTGACGGTGGAAGCGCCGGCCATCCTGCTGACCCACCAGGCCGACGGCAAGTACGACATCGACGACATCCTGGCCAAGCTGGCCTCCGGCCCGCCGCCCGACCCCAAGGCCGAGCCCGCGCGCTTTGCCATCTACAACATCGCGATCACCGAGGGCGCGGTCGACTTCGACGACCAGACCGTCAAGCGCCGCCATGAGCTGCGCGACTTCGTGCTCAAGGTGCCGTTCCTCAGCAACCTGGCCTCGCAGCGCGAGGTCAATACCGAGCCCAAGCTGGCCTTCGCGCTCAACGGCAGCAAGTTCGATTCGGCCGCGCTGACCACGCCCTTCGCCGCCAGCCGCAAGACCGACGCCCACGTGCAGTTCAAGGGGCTCGACCTCGCTCCCTATCTGGGCTACATCCCGGGCGGCCTCCCGGTGCAGCTGCAGGCCGGCAGCCTCGACGCCGACCTCAAGATCGACTTCCAGCAGGCCACCACGGTCGGCCTCAAGGTCACCGGCACGGTCGAGGCGCATGGCGCCAAGCTGGCCGATGCACGCGGGCGCGACCTGCTGGCCTTCGACTCGCTCAAGCTCGCGCTGGCCGACGTGCGGCCGCTCGAATCGGTGTTCCACCTCAGCGAGGTCGCGCTGGCGAGCCCGCAACTGGTGGTGGCGCGCGATGCCTCGGGCCAGCTCAACCTGATGGCGCGCGATCCGGCCACGGGCCAGACCGAGAAGGTGGTCGCGGCCAAGCCGCCGGCACCGCCTGCCAGTGCCGCCAGCGGCGCCGCGGGCGTGGCGGCGCCCAAGCCCACGCTCAAGGTCCAGGTCGACAAGGTCGCCCTCAGCGGCGGGCGCATCGGCTGGCGCGACGAGACCGTGCAGCCCGGCGCGGCGATCGACGTCACCGAGCTCGGCATCGACGTCACGGCCCTCACCTGGCCGATGGAGAAGCCGGCCCAGTTCAGCGGCAGCACCGCGGTCGGCGGCGCCACGCTCAAGTTCAAGGGCAGCGGCACCGACAAGGCGGCCGACGTGCAGACCGAGGTCGACGCGCTGCCGCTCTCGCTGGCCGCGCCCTACCTGGCCCACAGCCTGGAGCCCACGCTCGACGGCAAGCTCAGCGGCGAGATTGACATCGCCTGGGCCCCGCCCGACCTGCGTTTCAAGGCCAAGCGGGTGGCGGCCGACAACCTGGCGCTGACCCAGGCCAAGACCGCGCTCGCGAGCGTCGGCCGCTTCGAGCTGCGCGATACCGAGGTCGACATGGCGAAGCACACGCTGGCCGTGGGCTCGTTCACCGCCACCAATCCCAAGGTCAGCATCGAGCGCGACAGCGAGAAGCGCTGGATGTTCGAGCGCTGGCTCAAGACGCCGGCCGCCGCGGGCGGCAAGCCCGAAGCCGAGGCCAAGGTGGCCGCGCCCAAACCGGCCGGCAGCGGCCCCGAATCGGCACCGCCGGGCGCCAACACCAAGCCCTGGGCGCTGACCGTCGGCACGTTCGCGGTCGACAACGGCAGCCTCTCGTACGCCGACAAGGCCAGCGCCACGCCGGTCGCGGTCGAGATCACGGCCTTCAAGCTCAATGCCGAGAAGCTCGCGCCCGAGACCGCCACCAAGTCGCCGCTGCAGGTGTCGGGCCGCATCGGCTCGGGCCGCCGCGCCGATCCGGGCCGCTTCGACTACAAGGGCCACATCGTGCTCAAGCCGCTGGCCGCCGAAGGCCGGCTCGAGGTGGCCTCGTTCCCGGCCCATGCCTTCAAGGCCTATTACGCCGACGCGCTCAACGTCGACATCCGCCGGGCCTTCGTCAGCTACCGCGGCAGCGTGAACTACGCGACGGCCCCGGCGGGCATGACCGTCAAGCTGGCGGGCGACACCGCGCTCGACGACTTCCGCGCCAACAGCGTGTCTTTGACCCAGTCGCCGGGCTTCGACCGCAACAACAACCAGTTGCTGAGCTGGAAGACGCTGAGCCTGCGCGGCCTGCAGGTGGGCCTGGCGCCCAATGCGGCGCCCACCGTCGACGTGCGCGAGACCACGCTGACCGACTTCTTCGCCCGGGTGATCGTCGATCCGAACGGCCAGCTCAACCTGCTGAGCCTGACCAAGAAGGGCGAGGCCGAGGCCAACGCGGCCACGGCCGCGGCCGTCGAAACCCGTTCGCGCCGCAGCCTGGGCGGCACGACCACCACCACGCGCGGACCGGAGCGGCCCGCGGGCGGCGCGCCGGTGCCGGCCGAGCTGATGGTCGGCGGCGCCTCCGAACCGGCCAAGCCGGCCTCCGCCCCCGCCGTGGCCCAGGCCGCGCCGGCCGCCGGCGGCCCGGCGCCGGTCATCAACTTCGGCCCGATGAGCCTGGTCAACGGCAAGATCGACTTCACCGACCTGTTCGTCAAGCCCAACTATTCGGCCGACCTCAGCGAGCTGACCGGCAAGCTCAGCTCCTTCTCGTCGAATCCGCCGAACGGGCAGGGCGGCCGGCCGGCGCTGGCCGAGCTCGAGCTGCGCGGCAAGGCGCAGCAGACCGCGGCGCTCGAGATCACCGGCAAGCTCAATCCGCTGGCCAAGCCGCTCGAGCTCGACATCACCGCGAAGATGCGCGACCTGGACCTCGCGCCGCTGTCGCCGTACTCGGTGCGCTACGCCGGCCACGGCATCGAGCGCGGCAAGATGAGCATGGACGTCAACTACAAGATCGCGCCCGACGGCCAGCTCACCGCCACCAACAAGCTGGTGCTCAACCAGCTGCAGTTCGGCGAGGAGGTCGCCGGCGCGCCCAACAGCCTGCCGGTCAAGCTCGCGGTGGCGCTGCTGGCCGACCGCAACGGCGTGATCGACGTCGACCTGCCGCTGCGCGGCTCGCTCAACGACCCGCAGTTCAGCATCGGGCCGCTGATCTTCAAGGCGGTGGTCAACCTGATCGTGAAGGCCGTGACCGCGCCGTTCAGCCTGCTGACCGGCGGCCTGGGCGGCGGCGGCAGCAGCGAGTCGAGCACCATCACCTTCGAGCCCGGCAGCTCCGAGCTGAGCGCCTCGTCCAAGGAAAGCCTCGACAAGGTCGTGAAGGCGCTGGCCGAGCGGCCGACGCTCGAGATGACCGTGATCGGCACCGCCAGCCTCGAGAAGGAGCGCGATGCCTACCAGCGCCAGCGCCTGCGCCAGATGACCCTGGCCGAGAAGCGCCGTGCCGTGGTGCGCGGCGGCCAGGCCGGCACCGACGTGCCGCCGGTCACCGACGCCGAGTACCCCGAGCTGCTGACCGCCGTCTACAAGCGCGCCGACATCACCAAGCCGCGCAACATGGTCGGCCTGGCCAAGGACCTGCCGCTCAAGGAGATGGAGAACCTGCTGCTCGCGAGCGTGCCGGTCGACGAGGAGTCGATGCGCCAGCTGGCGGTGGCGCGCGGCGCCGCCGTGCGCGACTACCTGCTGTCGCAGAAGCTCACCAGCGAGCGCCTGTTCCTCGGCGCGGTGCGCACCACGGCCAGCGGCGACGACTGGAAGCCGGGCGCCGAGCTCAAGCTCGCGATGCGCTGAGCACCGAAAGGGGCGCCGCGCGGCGCCCCTTGGTTTTTCACGGTGCACTGCTATATATGCAGGCACCGTTTCCCCCTGCGGCGCGACCGATCCAGGCGTCGTTTCGCCGCATCGCCGGGCCGCGCCGCAAGGTGGATTTCGACGGCGCGCGGCAAGTGGGTCAAAATGGCGGTCTGCGCCGGCCTCTGCCGGCGCCTTCGCTTTCTCTCTTCAGACAACGATCTCGCGCACGTGACCTCTAATTCTTCCAAGCCACACGACCTTCAGGCCCTCGATTCGCTGACCGGCGGCGCCTTCACCGCGCCGACCTCGGGCGAGCGTGCCTCGCGCATCCGCGACTGGCTCGCGAGCAACCCGGCACCCGAGCAGATGCAGGAAGTCTTCAAGGAGTTGAGCGGCCGCGACAAGGGTGCCGCCCGCCTGCTGCGCGAGAAACTCGACGAGCTCAAGCGCGCCAAGGGGCAGGAGGCCATCGCCGCCGAATGGGCCCAGAAGGCCGAGGGGCTGCTGGGCCAGTCCAAGCTCAACATCGCCGACGCGCTCGCCTGGCAGCGCGATGCCGCCAAGGCCGGCGCGCCGCTGTCGCGCGAGCCGCTGGCCGGCTTCAAGGTGCGGCTGGCCGAGCGCATCAAGGGCATCGAGGACCTGCAGCACCGCGCCCAGGTCCACCGCGAGGCCGCCGTGCTGCTGGCGCAGCGCTTCGAGGTGCTGTCCACCAAGGGCTGGCAGGACGCCCAGGTCGCCGAGGAATCGCTGCGCACCGACGTCACCCACTGGCAACAACAGGCCGCCGACATCGTCGCCGACGCCAACTGGACCAGCCTCGACGCCAAGTTCGCGCCGCAGCTCGAGTCGTCGAAGGCGCAGCTGCTCGTCGTGTCCGACGCCTTCCACAGCGCGCTGGCGCAGGCCATTGCCGCCGCCGCCGATGCCACCGCGCCGCTGCCGCCCGTCCCGGTCTGGGCCGACGAACTGCGTGCCGCGCGTGGCGAGGCCGTCGCGCCCAAGGCCGCGGCACCCGCGCGTCCGCCGGCCCCCAAGGTCGATCCCGCGGTGCGCGCCGCCGCGCAGGATGCCGTGCAGGCCGCGCTGGCCAAGCTCGAACAGGAAACCGCCGAGGGCCATGGCAAGGCCAGCGCCGGCGCCGCCGCCGCGCTGCGCGCGGTGCTGAAGGAACACGGCAAGCTGGTCGAGGCCCCGCTCGAGGCGCGCGTGCATGCCGCGTTGGTGGCGGCCGGCGAACTCGAAGGCTGGCAGCGCTGGAGCGCCGACAAGGTCCGTGAAGACCTCGTGGCCAAGGCCGAAGGCCTGCTCAAGCGCCCCGAAGGCCAGGCGCTGGGCGGCCGCAAGATGCAGGAAACCCTGCGCGCGCTGCGCGACCAGTGGAAGCAGGCCGACCAGGGCGGCGTGCCGAACCATGCGCTGTGGAAGCGTTTCGACGAGGCCTGCAACGAGGCCCACAAGGTGGTCGAGGCCTGGCTCGAGAAGGTGCGTGCCGACGCGGCCGAACACCGCGCGCTGCGCGTGGCCCTGATCGAGGAGGTCAAGGCCTGGGCCGCCGAGCATGCGGGCGCCACCGACCTGAAGGCACACAACCGCGCGCTGCACCAGTTCGCCGACCGCTGGCGCGATGCCGGCCACGTGGGCGAGAAAGTGTTCGCCGAACTGCAGCCGCAGTGGAACGAAGCCTTCGGTGCCGCCCGCGCGCCGTTCGAGACCGCGCAGAAGGCCAGCATCGAACGCCGCCAGGCCATGATCGCCGAGGCCGCCGAGCTGGGCGCCCAGCCCGTGCTGCGCATCGATGCCGTCAAGGCGCTGCAGCAGCGCTGGCAGGCCGAGGCGCAGGGCGTGCCGCTCGACCGCCGCCAGGAACAGAAGCTCTGGGACGCGTTCCGCGCGCCCATCGACGAAGCCTTCAACCGCAAGTCGGCCGAACGCGAGAAGGCCTCGGCCGCGATGAGCGACCGCGACCGCCACGTGCTCAATGCCTCGAAGGCGCTCGACGCGGCCAATGCCAGCGGCGACGCGCAGAAGATCCGCAGCGCCATCGCCCAGCTCGAAGGCGCGCTGCGCGGCGAGGTGCCGCCGCCGGCGCCGGCCCCGCAGCGGGCCGCATCGGGCGACGGCCCCTCGGTCGGTGCGACCGAGGTGTCGGGACCGGACCAGGCCGCCGCCGAGTTCGGCGAGAGCGCCGAGCAGGCGCCGTCGCCCAGCGATGCCGAGGCTTCGCCCGCGGCCGTGCCGGCCCATGAATCCGCCGCCACGCCCGACCTCGTGGCACCGGCCGATG
Organism: Variovorax sp. GW821-FHT09B01; assembly: GCF_059418345.1. Classification (NCBI taxonomy): domain Bacteria; kingdom Pseudomonadati; phylum Pseudomonadota; class Betaproteobacteria; order Burkholderiales; family Comamonadaceae; genus Variovorax; species Variovorax sp. GW821-FHT09B01. The sequence goes on from NZ_JBWKPQ010000002.1 coordinate 22,156, forward strand.
GCGCCGACGCATCGGCGCGCGCCGACAGCGCGGCGCACGATGCCGGCGAAGCCGCCGCTGCCGAACCCCCGGCACCGGCCGCGCCGCCCAAGCCCGCGCCCCGTCCGGTGGTGGCCGTGCGCGGCGACGACCGTCCGGGCAACCGCAAGTCCGAACCTGCAGCACCCGCGACCCGCGGCGGCGGCCGCTTCGGCGACCGGCGCGGACCCGGCGGTCCTGGCGGCCCTGGCCGTCCGGGCGGCGACCGCGGCGGCCCGCGTCCCGATGGCCGCGGCGATCGCGGTGGCGACCGTGGCGCACCGGGCGGCCGCTTCGGCGACTACCCGCCGCGGGGGGGGGAGGGCGGCCGCCCGA
>NZ_JBWKPQ010000002.1:22519-265735 GCF_059418345.1 Variovorax sp. GW821-FHT09B01
ACCTCTGTCCTCGCCTGGGCGACACCGCCTTCCGCGCCCAGCGCGAGGCGCTCGAGCGCGCCGACATGGCGCTGCGCAAGCTGGCGGCCCAGGCCCATGGCGAAGCCCTGACCCAGGTGCTCGGCGCCTGGGAGCAGCGCGATGCCGCACGCCTGCCGAGCGTGCAGGAGCTCGGCCGCGCGGTCACGCCGGCCGTGCGCAGCAACTGGTCGCAGGCGATCGGTGCCTCGCCGGCCGCGCGGGCCGACGAGGCTGCCGAAGCGCTGCTGCGCCTCGAAATGGCCGCCGAGGTGCCCACGCCCGCCGAGCAGCTCGAAGCGCGCCGCGCGCTGCAGCTCAAGCTGCTGACCAAGCGCGGCGACCCGGCCCCGGCCCAGACCTGGGGCCAGGACGCCGGCAAGGTGCTGGCGGCTGCGCACGACGCGAACAGCGCGCGCCGCCTGCAGAACGCGCTGAAGGCGCTGCTGCGCAAGTAAGAGACCGACGCGCCGCCGCGGGCCCGAGCGCCCGTGGCGAGCCCGGCATTCCTCGGGCCGCCTCGTGCGGCCCCTCCTTTTTCCGACCTCCGACGATCGCCGCATGGCCTCCACTCCTGACGCATCCCCCGTACTGATCGCCGGCGGCGGCATCGGCGGCCTTTCGCTCGCGCTGACCCTGCACCAGATCGGCGTGCCCTGCCGCGTGTTCGAGGCGGTGCCCGCGCTGCAACCGCTGGGCGTGGGCATCAACCTGCAGCCCAACGCAGTGCGCGAGCTGCACGAGCTCGGCATCGGCAACGACGTGCTCGACCGCATCGGCATCCAGGCGCGCGAATGGGCGCTGGTCGGGCGCAACGGCAACGAGGTCTATGCCGAGCCGCGCGGGTTGCGTGCGGGCTACCGCTGGCCGCAGTACTCGCTGCATCGCGGCGAGCTGCAGATGCTGCTGTACCGCACGGCGCTCGAGCGGCTCGGGCCCGATGCCATCCAGCTCGGCCAGCGGGTCGCGGGCTACCGCAACGGCGAGCACGGCGTCACCGCGTTGATCGAGTCGCGCGACGGCCAGCGCAGCGAGGTCGAGGGCCGGCTGCTGGTGGCGGCCGACGGCCTGCATTCGGCCGTGCGCGCGCAGATGCATCCGCAGCAGCCGCCGATCCAGTGGGGCGGCGCCATCATGTGGCGCGGCACCACGCCGGGCGTGCCGGTGCGCAGCGGTGCGTCCTTCGTCGGCGTCGGTTCGATGCGGCACCGCGTGGTGCTCTATCCGATCTCGCCGGCCGATCCCGCCACGGGCCTGGCCACCATCAACTGGATCGCCGAGATCACGGTCGACAACGCCGAGGGCTGGACGCAGGGCGACTGGAACCGGCGCGTCGAACTGAGCGACTTTGCTCACCACTTCGAGGGCTGGGACTTCGGCTGGCTCGACGTGCCCTCGATGCTGCGCGGGGCGAAGGAGGTCTTCGAGTACCCGATGATCGACCGCGACCCGGTGTCGACCTGGGTCGACGGCCATGTCGCGCTGCTCGGCGATGCCGCGCACGTGATGTACCCGGTGGGTTCCAACGGCGCGAGCCAGGCCATCGTCGATGCGCGCGTGCTTGGCGCTTCCATGCTCTCGCACGGTGTGACGCCGGCGGCGCTGCGCGCCTACGACGAGCGCCTGTGCGCCGACATCTCGGCGCTGGTGCTGCGCAACCGCGGTGCCGGTCCGTTCGGCCTGCTGGGCCTGGTCGACGAGCGCTGCGGCGGCGTGTTCGACGACATCGAGCAGGTCATTCCGGCGGCGGAGCGCGAGGCCTACATGGCACGCTACAAGGCCGCGGCCGGCTTCGCGATCGAGACCCTCAACGCGGCGCCGTCGACGATCGCGCCGGGCGCGCGGGTCGCCATCTAGCCTCGGCTCTGCGGCGGCCCGAAGAAGCGGTCGAAGAGTTCGAGCACGCCCGGGAAATCGCGCCCGAAGTTCGCGCGGTTCACGAAGTAGGCCTCGCAGGCCACCGCGAAGAATTCGCCGATCGAGGTCGCGCCATAGTCGTCGAGCCAGGGCGGCTCCGCGCCGAAGCGCTCGGCCATGATGGTCTGCTCGCGGAAGGCCTCGTAGGCGGGCTGCAGCACGCCGAGCCAGGCCGCGCGGGCCTCGCGCGCATTGCGGCTGCCCGCGAAGCCCGGCGGCAGCGGCGGGCAGCCGTCGGCATCGCCACCGCGCATGTCGATCTTGTGGGCGAACTCGTGGATCACGACGTTGTAGCCGCCCTCGCTGGTGACGCCGCTGGCCAGCACGTCCTGCCAGCTCAGCATCACCGGGCCGTGGTCCATGGCTTCGCCGGCCACGACTTCCTCGTACTCGTGCACCACCGAGGCCTCGTCGACCACCTTGCGCTGGGCGACCACCTCCGACGGATGCACCACGATGCCGACGAAATCGTCGTACCAGACCAGGCCGCCGCGCAGGTGCAGCACCGGCAGCACGGCCTGCGCCGCGATCGCGAGCGCGACCTCGTCGGTGATGACGAAGCCCTGGGCGCCATGGAACTGCTTGTCGCGCAGGAACTGCGCCGTGAGCGCGCGCAGCCGCTCGACGTCGGCGGCCGGGCGCTCGGCCAGGAAGGCATAGCGCGCGAGCGTGGCCTGCCAGGCGGCTTCGGGAATCGGGGGCAGGGCGCGCGGATGGCGCAGGCGGCGCAGCCAGTCGAGCATCGCGTCGGCAACCCCTAGCGCAGATCGACGCGCTGAGCGCCCGCGGGAGACAGGCACAGCAGCTGCGCGCGCGGCGGATGCGCGGCGGCATCCCAGTCGCTGAGCACGAGGCGGCGCAGGCCGCCGCCGAGGTCGTGGTCGGCGGGACGGTGCGTGTGGCCGTGGATCAGCGTGCGTGCATTGGCGCGCGCGAGCCAGTCGCGCGCGGCATCGGCATCGACGTCGGCCCAGACCACCGAGGGATCGCGCTTGCGGTCCTCGCTCTGCACGCGCATCGCACGTGCCAGGGCACGGCGCTCGGCGAGCGGACGCGCGAGAAAGGCCGACTGCCATTCGGGCGTGCGCACCTGGGCGCGAAAGCGCAGGTAGTCGGTGTCGTCCAGGCACAGCGCGTCGCCATGGCTCAACAGCCAGCGTTCGCCGTGCAGCACCAGCACCGTGGGATCGTCGAGCAGCGTGAGGCCGCTTCGGGCGGCGAGCGCGGCGCCGACGAGGAAGTCGCGGTTGCCGTGCATGAAGAACACCGGCAGCCGCGCGGCCGTGCGGCGCAGCAGCTCGGCGCACTGCGCCTCGAAGCCCGGCTCGGCGGCCGCGTCGTCACCGACCCAGACCTCGAACAGGTCGCCGAGGATCACCAGCGCGTCGGCCGGCGTGGTCTCGAGATAGCCGCGCCAGGCCTCGAAGGTGGCGGGCTCGCCGGCCTGCAGGTGCAGGTCGGAGATCAGGTCGACGGTGCGCCATGCGCCAGGCGCCACCAGTTCCGCGAAGGCCGCGGGAGGCGTGGCTGCCGTGTTCATGCCGCCGTCGGCCGTGCCGTCATTCGCCGACGACGACGGCCTTCTCGATCACGACATCCTCGAGCGGCACGTCGTCGTGGAAGCCCTTGCGGCCGGTCTTCACGGCCTTGATCTTGTCGACCACCTCGGTGCCCTTGACCACCTTGCCGAACACGGCGTAGCCCCAGCCCTGGGCCGAGGGCGCGGTGTGGTTGAGGAAGCCGTTGTCGGCCACGTTGATGAAGAACTGCGCGGTGGCCGAGTGCGGCGCGCTGGTGCGGGCCATGGCGACGGTGTAGACATCGTTCTTGAGGCCGTTGTTGGCTTCGTTCTCGATCTCGGCGCCGGTGGGCTTCTGCTTCATGCCGGGCTCGAAACCGCCGCCTTGCACCATGAAGCCGGGGATCACGCGGTGGAACACCGTGTTGTCGTAGTGGCCCTTCTTCACGTACTCGATGAAGTTGGCGGCCGACTTCGGCGCCTTCGCGGCGTCGAGTTCGAGCGTGATGACGCCGAGGTTCTGGATATGCAGGTCGACTTGGGGATTGCTCATGCTGATGCTCCTTGAAAGGGGTGGATGCCTGGCGGGGCCGGCTTACTTCGCCAGGGTGGCGGACTGGATCACGACGGGCGTGACCGGCACGTTCTGCATGCCGTTCTTGTTGCCGGTGGCGACGCCGCGGATCTTGTCGACCACGTCGGTACCCGCCACCACCTTGCCGAACACCGTGTAGCCGTAGCCATCGGGGTTGGGGGCGTTGAGCGAGTCGTTGTTCTTCACGTTGATGAAGAACTGCGAGGTGGCCGAGTTCGGGTTGCCGGTGCGCGCCATGGCGATCGTGTACTTGTCGTTCTTCAGGCCGTTGCTCGCCTCGAGCGGGATCGGCGCGCGCGTGGGCTTCTGCTGCAGGTCGGCCGTGAAGCCGCCGCCCTGGATCATGAAGCCGTCGATCACGCGGTGGAAGACGGTGCCGTCGTAGTGCTTGTCCTTGACGTACTGCAGGAAGTTCTCGACCGTCTTCGGCGCCTTGGCCGCATCGAGCTCGACCACGATGTCGCCGGCCGAGGTCGCGAGCTTCACGCGCTGCTGCGCCTGGGCATGGGCCGTGGCGGCGATGGCGAGGGTGGCCGCGAGCACGAGGGCGCCGCGGCGGCTGAAACGGGAGAGGGCTTGGATCGTCAAGGAAGAGCTCCGTGTCCGAGGGATGAAAAGGATGAAGGCTGGCCGTGAGAGCGCGAGCCTGCGGCAAACGTTCCGGCGTGCGGCTGCGCGGGTGCGTGCGAGCGGCTGGCTTTCGCCGCCTACTTGCTGGTGCGGCCCACCGGCTTGCGCACCACGGGCGCGGCGCCGGGCAGCGCGGCCGCGTCGGCCTCGGTCTTCGGCGTGAAGATCTGGCGGATCAGTTCCAGCTTCGGCGCGACGCTGGTGTTGGTGGTCGCGAAGCGCTGCGCCTTGGTGTAGGACTGGGCGGCGAGGCGCGCATACACGTCGCCGAGGTTTTCCTCGGCCGTGGCGTAGTTGGGGTTGAGCTTGAGCGCGGTCTCGAGCGCATCGCGCGCCTTGTCGAACTGGCTCTGCGAGGCATAGAGCGCCGCGAGGTTGTTGTAGGGCTCGGGCAGCTCGGGGAAGTCCTGCGTGAGCTGGGTGAAGGTCTTGACGGCCTCGTCCTTCTTGCCCTGCTCGGTGAGGATCACGCCGCGCAGGAAGCGCATCTGCGGATCGCGCGGCTTGCCGGCGATGTAGGTGTCGGCCTTGGCCAGCGCCTCGTTCGATTTGCCCTGGCGCAGCAGCAGGTTGACGTCGTCGTAGTCGTTGGCCTGGGCCGCGGAGGCCCACAGGCCGAACAGCAGGGCGATGGCGATCGAAAGTCTGGGAAACACGGCGTTCTTCATGAAGCCTCTGCAAAAGTGCGGCACGAATGCTGCGGAATTGGGGGCGGGGTGGAGCCGGGTCGGGAGCAAGCCTTGCGCTGCGCAAGGGCTCGAAAACACCCGGAAGAAGACTCGGCGGCAGCCGTTTATACTGCCCGGCATTGTAGCCGAGGGGCCCTGTCCAGCCGCCTCGTCGCCACAGCCCCATCACCCCTGAAAACACCGTCGTTCGCCCGCATCGCACGAGCGCGACACGACGCTTTCCGAATCTCATGAGTCTGCGCATCTACAACACGCTTTCGCGTGAACTGGAGGAGTTCTCCCCTTTGCGGCCCGGTCAGGTGCGCATGTACGTCTGCGGCATGACGGTCTACGACTTCTGCCACCTGGGCCATGCGCGCTCGATGATCGCCTTCGACGTGGTCCAGCGCTGGCTCAAGACCAACGGCTTCGCCGTGACCTACGTGCGCAACATCACCGACATCGACGACAAGATCATCCGCCGCGCGGTCGAGAACGGCGAGAGCATCCGCGCGCTGACCGACCGCATGATCGATGCGCTGCACGAGGACGCCGATGCGCTTGGCATCGAGCGCCCCACGCACGAGCCGCGCGCCACCGAGTTCATTCCGCAGATGCTCGCGATGATCGGCACGCTCGAGCAGAAGGGCCTGGCCTACCGCGCGCCCAACGGCGACGTGAACTACGCGGTGCGCAAGTTTCCCGGCTACGGCAAGCTCAGCGGCAAGTCGCTCGACGAGCTGCATGCGGGCGAGCGCGTGGCCGTGCTCGACGGCAAGGACGATCCGCTCGACCCGGTGCTCTGGAAGAGCGCCAAGCCCAGCGAGCCCGACGAGGTGAAGTGGGCCAGCGAGTTCGGACCCGGCAGACCGGGCTGGCACATCGAATGCTCGGCCATGGCCTGCGACCTGCTGGGCGAACGCTTCGACATCCACGGCGGCGGCGCCGACCTGCAGTTCCCGCACCACGAGAACGAGATCGCGCAATCCGAGGGAGCGACCGGCCAGGCGCCGTTCGCGCGCACCTGGATGCACAACGGCTTCATCAACGTCGACGACGAGAAGATGTCCAAGAGCCTGGGCAACTTCTTCCTGATCCGCGACGTGCTCAAGAAGTACGACGCCGAGACCATCCGCTTCTTCGTCGCGCGCACGCACTACCGCAGCCCGCTGAACTACAGCAACGTGCATCTCGACGATGCGCGCAACTCGCTCAAGCGCCTCTACACCGCGCTCGACGCGGTGGCGCCGGGGAGCGTGGCGATCGACTGGACGCAGCCGCACGCGGCACGCTTCAAGGCCGCGATGGACGAGGACTTCGGCACGCCCGAGGCGATCGCCGTGCTGTTCGAACTCGCGGGCGAGGTCAATCGCACGCGATCGGCCGAGAGCGCGGGCCTGCTCAAGGCGCTGGGCGGCGTGCTCGGCCTGCTGCAGGACAGCCCCCAGGCCTTCCTGCAGGCGGGCAGCGCGCTCGACGACGCCGCCATCCAGGTGCTGATCGCACAGCGTGCCGATGCCAAGGCCGCGAAGAACTTCGCCGAGGCCGACCGCATCCGCAAGGAGCTGCTCGACCAGGGCATCGTGCTCAAGGACTCGCCCACCGGCACCACCTGGGCCGTTGCCCAGTGAACGGAACGACCAATCCCATGCCCACCCTGCCCAAGACGAGCGTCGAGATCATCACGCCGGACTATTGGGAGGAGGCCTGCAGGCACCTGTCCAAGAAGGACCGCGTGATGAAGCGGTTGATTCCGCAGTTCGGCGACGCCTGCCTCGAATCGCATGGCGACGCCTTCGTCACGCTGGCGCGCAGCATCGTCGGACAGCAGATCTCGGTGAAGGCCGCGCAATCGGTCTGGGACCGCTTCGCCGCGCTGCCGCGCAAGCTCACGCCGCGCAACGTGCTCAAGCTCAAGGTCGACGACATGCGCGCGGCCGGCCTGTCGGTGCGCAAGATCGACTACCTGGTCGACCTGGCGCTGCACTTCGACTCGGGCAAGGTGCATGTCGATGCCTGGAACGACATGGCCGACGAGCTCATCATCGACGAGCTCGTCGCCATCCGCGGCATCGGCCGCTGGACCGCCGAGATGTTCCTGATCTTCCACCTGATGCGGCCCAACGTGCTGCCCGTGGACGACCTGGGGCTGCTCAACGGCATCAGCGTCAACTATTTTTCGGGTGATCCGGTCAGCCGCAGCGATGCCCGCGACGTGGCCGTGGCCTGGGCCCCGTATTGCAGCGTGGCGACTTGGTATATTTGGCGCTCTCTCGACCCGGCGCCGGTCGTCGCATACTGAAAAACAGGAGAAGACGTTGGCGAAACGAACCTTCCTAGACTTCGAGCAACCCATCGCGGAACTCGAAACCAAGATCGAAGAATTGCGTTATGTGCAGACCGAATCCGCGGTCGACATCTCGGAAGAAATCGATCAGCTCGGCAAAAAGAGCCAGCAGCTCACCAAGGACATCTACAGCGACCTGACGCCCTGGCAGATCACCAAGATCGCACGGCATCCGGAACGCCCCTACACGCTCGACTACGTCCACGAGATCTTCACCGACTTCGTCGAACTGCACGGCGACCGCCATTTCTCCGACGACCTCTCGATCGTCGGCGGCCTCGCGCGCTTCAACGGCACGCCCTGCATGGTGCTCGGCCACCAGAAGGGCCGCGACACCAAGGAGCGCACCGCGCGCAACTTCGGCATGAGCAAGCCCGAGGGCTACCGCAAGGCGTTGCGCCTCATGAAGACGGCCGAGAAGTTCAAGCTGCCGGTCTTCACCTTCGTCGACACGCCCGGTGCCTATCCCGGCATCGACGCCGAGGAGCGCGGCCAGTCCGAGGCCATCGGCCGCAACATCTTCGAGATGGCGCAGCTCGAGGTGCCGATCATCGTGACCATCATCGGCGAGGGCGGCTCCGGCGGCGCGCTGGCGATCTCGGTCGGCGACCAGGTGCTGATGCTGCAGTACTCCGTGTATTCGGTGATCAGCCCCGAAGGCTGCGCCTCGATCCTCTGGAAGACCAGCGAGAAGGCGCAGGAAGCCGCCGACGCGCTCGGCATCACCGCGCACCGTCTCAAGGCCCTGGGCCTGGTCGACAAGATCGTGAGCGAGCCGGTGGGCGGTGCGCACCGCGACCATCGCCAGATGGCCGCCTTCCTCAAGCGCGCGCTCAACGATGCGTTCCGCCAGGTCAGCGACCTGAAGCCGCGCGAACTGCTCGACCGCCGCTACGAGCGCCTGCAAAGCTACGGCCGCTTCACCGACACCAAGGCCGACGCCGGCCGCTGAGCCGGCCGCGGCACCGCCATGACCGCCGCCTTCGAACGGGCCATGGCCGCGTTCGAGCCGGCGCATCTGCCGCTGGCCGTGGGCTTCAGTGGCGGCGCCGATTCCACCGCACTGCTGGCGGCCTGCGCCGCGCGCTGGCCGGGCCAGGTGCGTGCCTTGCACGTGCACCACGGCCTGCAGTCGGCGGCCGACGATTTCGAACGCCATTGCCGCGCGGTCTGCGAGCGGCTCGGCGTGCCCGTGAGCGTTCGGCGCGTCGATGCGCGCCATGCGTCCGGCGACAGCCCCGAGGATGCGGCGCGGCGCGCGCGCTACGAGGCCTTGGCCACGATGGCGAGCGAGCAGGGCGTGCGCGCCATCGCGCTGGGCCATCACGCCGACGACCAGATCGAGACCCTGCTGCTGGCCCTGTCGCGCGGCGCGGGGCTGCCGGGTCTTTCGGCCATGCCAGCGCATGCGCTGCGCGGCGGCATCGACTTCCACCGGCCGCTGCTCGCGGTGCCGGGCAGCGAGATCCGCGCATGGCTCGCGGCCGCCGGGCTGCCCTGGATCGAGGACCCGACCAACACCGACGCGCGCTTCACGCGCAACCGCATCCGCGCCGTGCTGCTGCCCGCGCTGGCCGAGGCCTTCCCGCAGTTCCGCGGCACCTTCGCGCGCAGTGCCGGCCATGCGGCGCAGGCGCAGCAACTGCTCGACGAGGTCGCTGCGCAGGACCTCGAGGCCGTCGGCGAGCCGCCGCGGATCGCCGCGCTGCAGGCGCTGTCGCGCGCACGCCAGGCCAATCTGCTGCGTCACTGGCTCGCGCGCACGCATGGCCGCGCACCGAGCGCGGCGCAGCTCGACCAGTTGCTCGACCAGGTCCGCGCCTGCACCACGCGCGGCCACCGGATCCACCTCAAGGTGGCGGACGGTTTCGCCGAACGCAGGGGGGATCGGCTGCATTGGTACAATGCCCCGCCCTCGCCACCAGCCTCGCGCTGACAGCCTGCGGGGCGCCGCCTTCGCCGCATGCGCCGCATATGGTTGAAGCGCGGGATTTTTCTTCTCTCAGAATTCACCCATGGCATTGATCGTTCACAAATACGGCGGCACGTCGATGGGCTCGACCGAGCGCATCCGCAATGTCGCCAAGCGCGTCGCCAAGTGGGCGCGCGCCGGCCACCAGATGATCGTGGTCCCGAGTGCCATGAGCGGCGAAACCAATCGCCTGCTCGGCCTGGCGAAAGAGCTCGCACCCAGCAAACCGGCCGAGGCGCACAACCGCGAACTCGACATGCTCGCCTCCACCGGCGAGCAGGCCTCGTCGGCGCTGCTGGCCATCGCGCTGCAGGCCGAGGGCGTGGAGGCCGTGAGCTACGCAGGCTGGCAGGTGTCGGTGCGCACCGACAGCTCCTACACCAAGGCCCGCATCGAGAGCATCGACGACGCCCGCGTGCGCGCCGACCTCGCGGTCGGCCGCGTGGTCGTCATCACCGGCTTCCAGGGCGTGGACGATGCCGGCAACATCACGACGCTGGGCCGCGGCGGCAGCGACACCTCGGCGGTGGCAATCGCGGCCGCGATGAAGGCCAACGAGTGCCTGATCTACACCGACGTCGACGGCGTCTACACCACCGACCCGCGCGTCGAGCCCGATGCGCGCCGCCTCTCGACCGTGAGCTTCGAGGAGATGCTCGAGATGGCGAGCCTGGGCTCCAAGGTGCTGCAGATCCGCTCGGTGGAATTCGCCGGCAAGTACAAGGTGCCGCTGCGCGTGCTGTCCAGCTTCACGCCCTGGGACATCGACATCAATGAAGAGGCCAAGTCCGGCACGCTGATCACTTTCGAGGAAGACGAAAACATGGAACAAGCCGTCGTATCCGGCATCGCTTTCAACCGCGACGAAGCCAAGATCTCGGTGCTCGGCGTGCCCGACAAGCCGGGCATCGCGTATCACATCCTCGGTGCGGTGGCCGACGCCAACATCGAAGTCGACGTGATCATCCAGAACCTCAGCAAGGACGGCAAGACCGACTTCAGCTTCACGGTGCATCGCAACGAGTACGCGCGCACCGTCGACCTGCTGCAGGCCAAGGTCATGCCTTCGCTGGGCGCGACCGAAATCGTCGGCGACACCAAGATCTGCAAGGTCAGCATCGTGGGCATCGGCATGCGCAGCCACGTGGGCGTGGCGAGCAAGATGTTCCGCGTGCTGAGCGAAGAGGGCATCAACATCCAGATGATTTCGACCAGCGAGATCAAGACCTCGGTCGTGATCGACGAAAAATATATGGAGTTGGCGGTGCGCGCGTTGCACAAAGCCTTCGATCTGGACCAACCAGCCGCCTGAGTGATGGCATAATCTCGGCTTCTTTCAGGAACTGTGACCGAGTGGCCGAAGGTGCTCCCCTGCTAAGGGAGTATGGGGTGTAGAGCCTCATCGAGGGTTCGAATCCCTCCGGTTCCGCCAAGACCCGTGCCGAGGACGAAAGTCCAAGGACGGAAAAGCCCAGAAGCATCGCTGCTTCTGGGCTTTTTTCTTGGCCGCTCGGAATGCGCTCTGGGTGGCGCTTCCTTCTTTTCGTTCCTTCGCGGCCTGACAGCACGGCAGCGGTATCGCACCGCCGCCCGATCGCTTCTCGCCTACTGCCCGAGCGCCGACAGCGGTGCAGCGGGCATGGTGGGCAGCACCGCCGGCATGCTGTCCACCAGCCGCACTTCCAGCGGATCGCAGGGCGCGCCGTTCTGGCGGCCGTCGAAGCGCACGCGGATGTGCGAGTGGGTCGCGCCGGTGATGGTGCCCAGGCGTCCGTCGCAGAACACGCGGCTGCCGCGTTGGAACTGCAGGCCGAAACGATCGTTGATCTCCTTGAAGCTCATCAGTACCTCCTGTTGTCGATGGGCTGGAGCGATGGTCAGGGCGTTTAACAAACGTTGCCGTCAGTTACCTGATGTCTTCGGCTGTAGGCCGAATCGCGCATGTGACGAAGGTCAAAACCTTAGCGCCGGACTGCCAAGCCTTGTGAATCGAGCCGCTCCAGCGCGTGGAGTGGGCGCGATGTGGCTGTGAAAACGTGAACTGTGAATCCCCAAGCGTGTGTTATTCACAAACAGCCAGTGCAAAACGTAACCTGATTCTTCTCTGGCATGCGGGGAGGAATTAACTTACGTAACTCGTCACATAAAAAAGGTACAGGGAGTGACAAACACATTGCAGGACAGCTTCGCCTGTCGCGTCAGCATGCCCATCGCCACGGCCGAAGAGCGGTGTTTTCGTTATGTTCCGGCGGTCGCCATCTTTCGCCGGATTCCACACGAGACGCTCGACACCTGGTTGATGCCCAATGGAAAGGCCCGCGGCGACCGCGAGCTCGCGAGCGAGGTCCTGATCGAGGTCAGGCACGCGGGCGACGACAGCGGCGCCACGCCGCAGCGTTTCGACCTGTCGGAGGTGCTCGACGTCGGTCGCGCCGCGTCGCTGTTCGTCTCGACCTTTCTCTCGAGCCTGCCGCGGCCCTGAGTCGGGGCCGTCGGCCACCCGCGGGCGGCCCGAAGATCGGAACCTCCAGCGAAATCCCGCCGGATTGCTAGCAAATCATTTCCGCTTTTGCGCGGGAAGCGTGACTTTGTTCCGGCGGGAATGTTAACTTTTGTTGTCGATTTCGGGCGTGCGTCCTAAGATTGGTCGCACATGCACGCCCCATCCCTCGTTCTCGAACTGCCGGACCACTGGACCGGCGCCTTCGAACCCACGATGAACGCCGACGGCTCCTGCGCCGGAGTGGCCGAGATCTTCCTGGACGGCGTCCCGCGCTGCGCCCTGGTGATTTCCGAGCAGCCGACCTGGGACATCGCCTTCCAGCGCGCCCAGTCCAAGGCGGTCCAGTTCGTCCGCGCCTGGACCTGCAGCGCCGACTGAGCCCGGCTCGGTCCCGGCGCCGCGGCGCTCAGCAGGTCACGCCGCCGTCGATGACCAGGCTCTGCCCGGTCATGAAGGCCCCCGCGCGCGAAGCCAGGAACACCGCCGCGCCCGCGATCTCGTCGGGCTCGCCGATGCGCCGCAGCGGCGTGCTCTCGGTGCGGCGGCGCAGGTTCTCGGGGTCTTCCCAGAGCGCGCGCGCGAAGTCGGTCCTGATCAGGCCCGGCGCGATGCAGTTCACGCGCACGTTGTGCGGCCCGTACTCCACCGCGAGGTTGCGCGCGAGCTGGAAGTCGGCCGCCTTCGAGACGTTGTAGGCGCCGATCACCGGCGAGCCGCGCAGGCCGCCGATCGAGGAGACGATGATGATCGAGCCTTCCTTGCGCTCGATCATCTGCGGCACCGCGAAGTTGATCAGCCAGTGGTTGGCGATCACGTTGTTCTCGAGGATCTTGCGGAACTGGTCGTCCTCGATACCGGCCAGCGGGCCGTAGTAGGGGTTCGAGGCGGCATTGCACACCACGATGTCGACACGCCCGAGCTGGCGCGTGGTCTCCTCGACCAGGTGGCGCAGCTCTTCCTTCGACGAGATGTTGGCCGGGATCGAGATCGCCGCGCCCGCGCCGTGCGCGGCGTTGATGGCGTCGCGCACTTCGGCGCAGGGCTCGGGCTTGCGCGACGAGATCACGACCTTCGCGCCGTGCTCGGCCAGGCGCTCGGCGATGGCGCGGCCGATGCCGCGCGAGGAACCGGTGACGATGGCCACCTTGCCGGCCAGCGAGAACAAGGACATGGTTTTGTGTCTCCTCGAAGTTGTCAGTCCGCGTAGCGCCCGTACTCCATGCGCGCGATGGAGCGGTTGTGCACCTCGTCGGGTCCGTCGGCCAGCCGCATCGTGCGCATGCTGGCGTACTGCTTGGCCAGGCCGAAGTCGGTGGTGACGCCGGCTGCGCCATGGGCCTGGATCGCCATGTCGATGATGCGCAGCGCGGTGCGTGGCGCCGCCACCTTGATCATCGCGATCTCGAGGCGCGCCACCTTGTTGCCCACGCGGTCCATCAGGTCGGCCGCCTTGAGGCACAAGAGGCGCGTCATCTCGATGTCGATGCGGGCCTCGGCCACGCGCTGCTCCCACACCGACTGGTCGGCGATGCGCTTGCCGAAAGCGGTGCGCGACTGCAGCCGGCGCACCATCTTCTCGAGCGCCACCTCGGCGCCGCCGATCGAGCGCATGCAGTGGTGGATGCGCCCGGGCCCGAGCCGGCCCTGCGCGATCTCGAAGCCGCGGCCCTCGCCGAGCAGCAGGTTCGCCGCCGGCACGCGCACGTCGCGGAACACCACCTCGGCATGGCCGTGCGGCGCGTCGTCGAAGCCGAACACCGGCAGCATGCGCACGATCTCGATGCCGGGCGTGTTCAGTGGCACCAGGATTTGCGACTGCTGCGAATGGCGTGGTGCCTCGGGGTCGGTCTTGCCCATCACGATGGCGATCTCGCAGCGCGGATCGCCCACGCCCGAGGACCACCACTTGCGGCCGTTGATCACGTAGTGGTCGCCGTCGCGGCGGATCGAGGTCTCGATGTTGGTGGCGTCGGACGAGGCCACGTCGGGCTCGGTCATCAGGAAGGCCGATCGGATCCGGCCTTCGAGCAGCGGCTGCAGCCAGCGCTTCTTGTGCTCGTCGCTGCCGTAGCGGATCAGCACTTCCATGTTGCCGGTGTCGGGCGCCGAGCAGTTGAAGACCTCGGAGGCGAAGCCGACCTTGCCCATTTCCTCGGCGCAGACGGCGTACTCGAGGTTGGTGAGGCCGGCGCCCTTGTAGGGGCTGTCGGAGGGCACCGAATCGAGCGGCAGGAACAGGTTCCACAGCCCGGCCTCGCGCGCCTTGGCCTTGAGCTCCTCCACGATCGGCACGACCTGCCAGCGGTTCTCGCCGAAGCCCTGCATCTGCGCCATGTAGGTGGGCACGGCGGGGTGGACGTGCGCCTTCATGAAGGCGATTACGCGATCGCGCCAGTGCACTTGCTTGTCGGACAGGGTGAAGTCCATGACGGTCTCCTCTTTCTTCGTTCGTCGGATCCGGCGCGAGCCGGGCCTGGCGACGATAGCAAGGGCGCCGTTCCAGTACAAACCGGTCATTCCAAAATGGTGGAACATAGGTGACTCGTATGGCTGATGCCGATGAATGCGCGAATACTTGTTCTTCGATTCCTGCTCGGTATCATCGCGGCCCACCGTCCTTCCCGCCGCCGAAGAAGCTTGCCCCCATGACCGCCGTCACCGCCCGCGAGCCGCAGACCGCGCGTTTCCAGGAAAAGCGCGATGCCATCCTCAACGCGGCCGCGGCGCAGTTCAACGCACAGGGCGTCAAGGGCGCGACCCTGGCGGGCATCGCGGCCAGCGTGGGTCTGGTGACCAACAGCGTCACCTACTACTACCGCAAGAAGGAAGACCTGGCCACCGCCTGCTTCCTGCGCGCCATCGTGCTGTTCGACGGCATCGCCGAGGCCGCGGCGCGCGAGGCCACGGTGGCGGCGCGGGTGCGCGCCTTCCTGGCGGGCCATGCCGCGCTGCTGGCGGCGGTGGCGCTCGGCGAGCATCCGCCGGTGGTGGCCTTCAGCGACGTGCGCGCGCTGCCGAGCCCGCAGCTCGAGACCGTGCACACCGCCTACACCGGCATGTTCCGCCGCGTGCGCGGGCTGCTCAAGGACGAGGCCACGGCGCATTGGCCGCGCGAGATGCGCAATGCGCGTACCCATCTGCTGCTGTCGCTGGTGCACTGGCTGCCGGCCTGGTTCGGCCGCTACGAGGAGGCGCAGTACCCGCGCATGGTCGCGCGCGTCGCCGACATCGTGCTCAACGGGCTCGGCGCGCCGGCGGCGCGATGGGAAGCGGCGGCGCTGTCCGAGGATGCCGCGCTGCACGCGCCCACCGACAACCCCGCGATGGATGCCTTCCTGCGCGCGGCCACCGCGCTGCTCAACGAGCAGGGCTACCGCGGCGCCTCGGTCGACAAGATCTCGGCGCGGCTCAATGTCACCAAGGGCTCGTTCTATCACCACAACGACAACAAGCTGGACCTGATCTCGGCCTGCTTCGAGCGCACCTTCGAGGTCATCCGCCGCGCCTTCGACCTCGCCGAGCAAACGGGCGGCAGCGGCTGGCAGCGCGCGGGCCTGGCGGCGCGCATGCTGGTGCGCTTCCAGCTCTCGGCCGAGGGCCCGCTGCTGCGCCTCTCGTCGACCAGCGCGCTGCCCGAGGCGGCCGACCGCGCGCAGATTCACCGGACGCTGCAGCAGCGCATCGAGCGCATGGCGGCGATGCTGGTCGACGGTCTCGTCGATGGATCGCTGCGGCCGCTCGATGCCGCGATCGCGGCACAGCTGGTGGTGGGCCTGATCAACGGCGCGGCCGAGCTGCACCGCTGGGTGCCCGATGCGAACGAGGCCTCGGTGGTCGCGCTCTACGTGCGGCCGATCTTCATGGGGCTGCTCAGCGAAGCATCTGCTGCCGCCTGACGGCGTTCACATGCGCGCGCGATACGCCTCGTAGCCGGGCTCGAGCTCCACGTCCATCGATTGCAGGAAGCGGCTCACGCAGACATAGAAACTCGCGGTCAGCACCAGCTCGACCACGGCCGCGTCGTCGAAGCCGCGCGCCCTGAGCTGCGCCACGGTGGCCGCCGAGGCCGAGGGACCGCGCGTGACCTCCTCGGCGAGCTGCAGCACCGCGCGCGCGTCGGCATCGAAGAGATCGCTGTCGCGCCAGTGCGCGAGCGCATCGATCTGCGCCTCGCTCACGCCGGCTTCGGTGGCCATCGGCAGGTGATGGGCCCATTCGTAGGCGGTGCCCGAGAGCTGCGCGCCGCGCAGGATCATCAGCTCGCGCAGCAGCCGGGGCGTCTTCGCATTCAGGCGCAGCGGCCAGGCGAAGTCGAGCCAGCCGCGGAACAGCTCGGGCGCGCTGCCCAGCACGCGGTAGAGATGCGGCAGGTGGAAGTCCGGCCCGCGCGCGGCGCGCACGCGCTCGAACAGCGCCGCGGCGGCGGGATCTTCGGGATGCTCGGGCAGCAGGGGAACGCGGGGCATGGCGCTGGGTCCTCGTTCGGTGGATGTCAGGCGGCGCGGGTGTCGGGCCGCAGGCCGGGCGAGGGCACGTTGCCGGCCGTGGCGCCCGCGTCGACCGGCAGGATCACGCCCGTGACCCAGCGCGCCTCGTCGCTCGCGAGGTAGGCCACGGCCTGGCCCACGTCCCAGCCCGAGCCCTCGGTTTGCAGCAGCGAACGCTTGCGGCGCTGCTCGCGCACCTCGGGCGTCATGCGGCCTGCGACCATCGGCGTGTAGACCATGCCGGGGGCCACGCAGTTGACGCGGATGCCCTCGACGCCGTGGTGCGCGGCCATGGCGCGGGTCATGTTGACCACCGCGCCCTTCGAGGTCGGATAGAGCAGCGCCGGCGTGCCGCCGATCAGGCCCGCGACCGAGGCGATGTTGACGATGGCGCCGCGGCCCAGCTTGCGCATCTCGGGGATCGCGTACTTCGCCATCAGCATCATCGAGGTGACGTTGACCCGCAGCGCGTGGTCCCACTCCTCGAGGTCGAGATCGACCGCATTGCCGGCCGGCCCGCCGATGCCGACGTTGTTGACCAGGATGTCGACGCGGCCCCAGGCCTCGACCGCGTAAGCCACCGCCTGGCGGCATTGCACGGCGTCCGACACGTCGCAAGCCAGCGCGAGCGCGCTGCCGCCCTCGGCCGCGATCATGCGTTCGGTCTCGCGCGCGCAGTCGAGCTGCGCATCGAGCAGCAAGACGCGCGCGCCGCGGCGCGCGAGCAGGAGGGCGGCGGCGCGGCCGTTGCCGATCTCGGCGCTGCGCGAGCCGGCGCCGGTCACGATCGCGACGCGGCCTTCGAGGCCGCTGCTGGCGGCTTCGGCATGGGGTGTGGAGGCGGTGGATGTGTTCACGGTGCGGGCGCGGGGCCGGGGACGGTGGAGGGAATGGTCCGCAGCTTAAGTCGCGAGGCTGGCACCGGCGAACGGTGTTTCTCCCAGGGTGAATCGTTTCATTGATCGGTGTAGGGCGATCGGACGGGCCACCGTGGTGGAGGATCAGGCCGCGCGTTTGCGCGGCTTCGGAGCGGCCTGCGCGGGCACCGGCCCGCACGAGCCGCGCAGCACGAACTGCATGGGCGCGAGCACGCGGCGCGGCGGCGCATCGGGCGCGTCGCGCATGCGCTCGAGCAGCATCCGCACGCCGTCCTCGGCCGCGCGGTCGAGGTCCACCGTCACGCTGCTGATCGGTGGGTGGTGGCTGCGCGCGAAGTCGGGGTCGCCCAGGGTGACGAGCGAGATGTCCTGCGGAATGCGCAGGCCCTGCGCGGCGATGGCGTTGAGCACGTCGGCCAGCACGCTGGTGCCGAGCGTGACCAGCGCGGTGGGGCGCACCGCGCCCTCGAGCAGCTGCGTGACCGCGTCGAAGGCGGGACTGGTGGAGGTCGGCAGCCGCACGATGTGCGCGGGCCGCGCCGCCAGGCCGCTGGCCTCGAGCCCGGCCTCGAAGCCCTCGATGCGGCGGCGCATCGGCCGGTTCTGCATGTCGGCCACCACCAGGCCCATCTCGCGATGGCCCAGGCTTGCGAGGTGCAGCACGGCCTCCTTCACGCCGCGCGGATGGTCGAACAGCAACTGGTCCTGCGCCACGTCCATGTCGCGGTCGAGGATCACGGCCGGGATGCCGAGCTTCTCGACCGCCTCGAGCACCGCCGGGTCGCGCTCGTTGCCCGGTGCGATGATCACGCCGTCCATGCGGCGGCCCTGGAACATCGCGAGGATCTCGAGCTCCCACTGCGGATCGTTGAGGCTGTTGGCCAGCAGCACCATGTAGCCGGCCTCGCGCAGCTTGGCCTCGAAGGTGCGGTAGAGCTTGGCGTAGAGCGGGTTGGCGACGTCGGTGAACATGCAGCCCACCGTGCGCGAGCTGCGCGAGCGCAGCGCCTGCGCCGCGTGGTTGAGCCGGTAGTCGAGCTCGCGCATCGCGCGCTCGACGCGCTCGCGCAGCGCGGGGCTCACGTTCTCGACCTTGTTGATCACGCGCGAGACGCTGCCCAGCGACACGCCGGCGAGCGTGGCCACGTCCTTGATGCTCGCCTTGCCGGCCTTGGGTTTCATGCGCAGTGCGGTGCTCGTGCCCGAAAGCGCGAGATTCTATGCAGCGGGGTCCGGCTCAGGGCGTTGCGGCCGCGGGCGCCACCATGCGCTGCAGGAAGGGCTGGCGCGCGAACACCGCGTCGCGCGGACCGGCATCGACCACGCGGCCGGCCTCCATCAGCACCACCGCGTCGAAGCGCTCGAGCAGGCTCAGCCGGTGCACCGAGGCCACCACGCAGGCGCGCGGAAAGGCCTGCGCGATGCGCTCGAGCACGCGCGCCTCGGTGGCGGCGTCGAGCGCGCTCGTGGGTTCGTCGAGCAGCAGCAGCGAGCTGCCCTGGGCCGCGAGCACGCCGCGCGCCAGGCACAGCCGCTGGCGCTGGCCGCCCGAGAGGTTGAAGCCGCGCTCCGACACCGCCGTGTCGAGGTCGCCGTGCGTGGCGGCCAGCACCTCGTCGAAGGTGCTCGCATGCAGCGCGGCGCGCAGCGCGTCGTCGTCGAAGGGCAGGCCGAAGGCGAGGTTCTCGCGCACGCTGGCCTCGAACAGCTCGGTCTCCTGCGGGATCAGCGTGGCGATGCGGCGCAACTGCGTCCAGTCGGCGGGCTGGCCGTCGAGCGCGAGCACGCCGCCCTGCGGTGCATAGAGGCCCGCGAGCACGCGCAGCAAGGTGCTCTTGCCGCCACCGCTCGGGCCCACCAGCGCCACGCGTTCGCCGCGCCGCAATGCGAGCGACACCGCGTGCAGGCCGCCGCGCGGGCGTTCCTCGCCGGGGACCGTCGTTGTTGCGGGTGCGCCGCCGCGCGGCGCGTAGTTCCAGTCCAGCGCATCGACGGCCAGCGTCTGCCACGCCGCCTCGGCATCGATGCGCTCGGCCGCGGGCACCTGCTCGGGTGGCGTGGTCAGCGAGTCGCCCTTCGGCGCGTCCCAGATCGGCGCGGCGCTGCCGTAGTCGGTGTGCATGCGCGCGAAGAAGCTGAAGTTGGCCGCCACCGAGGTGAC
This sequence comes from Variovorax sp. GW821-FHT09B01, assembly GCF_059418345.1. NCBI lineage: Bacteria > Pseudomonadati > Pseudomonadota > Betaproteobacteria > Burkholderiales > Comamonadaceae > Variovorax > Variovorax sp. GW821-FHT09B01. The sequence continues at coordinate 42,215 of NZ_JBWKPQ010000002.1, forward strand.
CACGCCCGCGGCCTGCTGCGCGTACTGGTAGATCATGAACACGCCGCCCAGCATCACGGCCTGGCCCGGCGTGCGCGACTGCCAGACGTAGATGACCACCAGCCCCCAGGTCAGCGCCAGGCCCATCAGGTCGACCGCGAACCACTTGCCCTCGTTGAGCACCACGGTGCGCTTCAGCGGCTCGGACACCGCGCGCATGCGCCGGCGCAGCAGCAGCCGCGAGGCGCCCTGCAGCCGCAGGCCGATCACCGTCGAGGCATTGCCGAGGAAGTCGAGCAGCGCCGCCACGTAGCGGCGGTCGGCGTCGTTCTCGGTGCGCGCCAGCCGCATCAGCGCGCGGTCGATACGCAGGATCACGACCGCGATCAGCACGTAGCCCGCGAGCGCGGTGGCGCCGCTGGTGCGCGACAGCAGCGCCAGCGCCACCAGCGGCCCGACGAAGTTGACGAGGTTGGTGAGCCAGATGAACTGGTTCTGCGCGAAGTCCGACAGCGCGCGGCTGGCCTGGTGCACCCGGTGCTGCAGCTCGCCCGAATGGTGGCCGTCGTGCCAGGCCAGCGGTGCCGCGGCGATGCGTGCATAGAGCTGGTCGGCCAGCGTCTCGCGCACCATCACGCCCACGTTGCGCTCGAGGATGCGGCCCGGCCCGTGCAGCGCCCAGGCGCCCACGTAGACCCCGGCCAGCGTGGCGATCCAGCGGCCGGCGCCGCCGAAGTCGCCGCGCTGCAGCGCGTTGATGGCCTGGCCCGCGAGGTAGGGCAGGGTGAGGCGGATCAGCTGCGAGCTGGCCAGCAGCGCGGTGGCGCCCAGCAACTGGCCTCGCGCGCCGGCGGCGAAGTGCCACAGGGCTGCATAGAGTTCGCGGATGGCGCTGCCGGGCCGGGTGCTCGTGGATTGCATGGGCGCAGTGTGCCCAAGGCCGAGGGTTGCCCGGCGTAGGAGCGCGGCACGCACGCGTCGCTGATCCGCAACGAGGCAATGCAAAAGTAACTTTATGTATGGTTAAATCCGCCGCAACTTACGCGAAGTAGAGGACGAGGGATCCCATGAAGCTGCTGTTGAGCCTTGCGTGCGCGGTCGTGGCCCTGGCCGGCTGCGTCAGCACGCCGCCGACGCCGACCGAGCCGGGAACCGGCCGCGGCCTGTCCTATGTGCCCATGGTGGCGATGCAGGGCGTGGACAAGGCGCGCTACGACGCCGACGTGGCCGACTGCCGTACCTCCGCCCTGCGCATCACGGCGCGCAACGAGGACAACAACGGCATGTGGGCCGCCTTCGGCCTGGGACTGATCACCGTGCACGGCCAGGGCATCGCGGGCGCCGCCGCCTGGACCAGCGTTGCCGCGGTCGTGGCCGACATGACTTCGCGCCCGCCCGAAGCCGTGATCGCCGAGCACCAGCAGATCGCCGTGGTCCATTGCATGGCCAAGCGCGGCTACCGCAACCTCGACCCCAACGTGCGCGACAGCTTCTATGCCTACGGCTACTCGCCGGTCGAGTCGTTCGCGCCGCGCCGCACCGGCGTCGACACCTACAACGTCGAGCGGATCGCGAAGAACGGCCGCTGCAACCTGCAGCCGCGCGCTGAGCTCACGGCCAAGGGCCCGGGCTACGAGGCCTACACCGTGCCGTGCGAGAACGGCGGCAGCTGGGCCGTGCGCTGCGAGTTCGGCCAGTGCCGCGTGCTGGCGCAGGCGCCCATGCGGCGCTCCTGAACCGGGTTCGACCGGTCAAGAAAAAAGCGGCGCCTCGGCGCCGCTTTTTCGTTGGGCTGGCTCAACGCCAGACGTAGTGCCCGCGCACCAGCCGGCCGTGCTCGCGGTGGGCCGGCACCCAGACCTTGTGCTTGCGGTGGTGGGGCGCCATGTGCGGCCGGTCGTAGCCGGGGCCGCCATGGGGCTGGGCCATGACGGCGCCGGAGGAAGCGAGCAGGCCGAGGGCGGCCGCGAGGATGAAGAGGGTCTTTTTCATGTTGGAGTCCTTCATGGGAGTGGATGCGCGGCGAAGCACCGTCGCAGGGGCTTCGATCCGCACGGTGGAACCTTAGTTCGCTTCGGTGACGGCGTCGCGTAGGCGCTCGCGCAGTCCGCGCGCGGGCGCGCGGCCCTTGAAGGCGTGCAGCTCAGTTCACGACCAGCCCGCGCAGCGCGGGATCGGCCGGCGGCGGCTTCAGGTCCATTTCGTGCAGGGTCTTCACCAGCAGCTCGGCGATCATGAGGTTGCGGTGCCGCTTGCTGTTGGCCGGGATCACGTGCCAGGGCGCATGCGCGCTCGAGGTCGCTCCCAGCGCCTTGTCGTAGGCGCGCTGGTAGGCATCCCACTTGGTGCGCACCTCGAGGTCGGCCATGCTGAACTTCCATTCCTTGCCGGGCGTGTCGATGCGCGCCTGCAGCCGCTGGCGCTGCTCCTCCTTGTCGATGTGCAGCATGCACTTCACGATGGTGGTGCCGGTCTCCACGAGCAAGCGCTCGAAGTCCTCGATCTGCGCATAGCGGCGCTTCGTTTCGGCCTTGTCGATCCAGCCTTCGACCACCGGCACCAGCACGTCCTCGTAGTGGCTGCGGTTCCACACCATGACCTCGCCGGTGCGCGGCACCACGGCATGGCAGCGCCACAGGTAGTCGTGCGCGCGCTCCTCGTCGTTGGGCGCCTTGAAGGCGCTCACGCGCACGCCCAGCGGCGAGGTGCGCGAGAACACCCAGCGCACGGTGCCGTCCTTGCCGCTGGTGTCCATGCCCTGCAGCACCACCAGCAGCTTGCGCCGGCCTTCGGCATGCAGCAGGTTCTGCAGTTCGTCGAGCTCGATCGCCAGGGCGTCGAGGCGGTCGCGCTGCGCGGCCTCGTTGCCCTTGAGGAAGGGCGTGTCGCCGGGATCGATGCGGGAAAGCTGGAACTTGCTGCCGACGCGGTACTTCTTGAAGCTGGCCATGGCCTGCGGTCTCCGTTGAATGAACGAAGGCCACAGGGTACGCGATGCGCGCGCCGCGGCTGTCAGCGCTCGTCGGGATCGATCGAGGCGCTCCAGCGGTTGTCCCACTCGGCATGGCGCGCCGCGTCGTCGAGCACGCGCCGGTCGCGCTTGGTCGGGCGCCCCTGCTCGATGGCGAGCGCGGGCTCGCTGCCCATGCGGCGCTGCTCGCGGAAGGCGGCCTGCGCGGCCAGGCTCTCGGGCGTTTCCTCGTAGAGCTGCTGGGCCACCGGCGCCGGGCCGCGCTGGCCGCTGAGGCCGCGCACGGTGACGGTGCGGGTCAGCGGGCCGAGCCGGATCGCGACGGCGTCGCCGACCTTGACCTCGCGCGAGGCCTTGGCGACGTCGCCGTTCACCAGGATGCGGTTCTTGCCGATCTCCTCGGCCGCCAGCGAGCGGGTCTTGAAGAAGCGGGCGGCCCAAAGCCATTTGTCGATGCGAAGACGATCCATAAATCAGGAGGTGTGCCGGTCCAGGGGCAGGTGCACGACGGCGTCGAGCCCGGCGATATTGTCCCGCGTGTCGGGCCCCGTGCGGTTGTCGAGCGCGATCCGGCCGTCGAGCGCGAGCACGATCTCGCGGCAGATCGCGAGGCCCAGGCCCGAGCCGCTAGCGCTGTCGCCGGCCGAGAAGGGCGCGAACAGTCGCTGTCGCAGCTCGGCGGAGATGCCCGGGCCACCGTCGCGCACCCGCAGCATCGCCTCGCCGGCCTCGGCGCGCACCGCCACCGACAGCGCGCCGCCGGCCGGCGACTGCTTGATCGCGTTGTGCAGCAGGTTGCGCGTGAGCTCCTGCAGCATCCAGCGGTGGGCGCGCACCGGCACCGGCTCGTCGGCGTCGAGCTCGAAGTCCAGCGCCTTGTCGGCGATCAGCGGCGACAGGTCGAGCACGATCTGGCGCGCCACCTCGGCCAGGTCGAGCCGCACCGACTCGGGCTGCTGGCGCAGCTGCTCCACCTTGGCCAGCGAGAGCATCTGGTTGGCCAGCGCGGTCGCGCGGTCCACGGTCTGATTGATCTCGACCAGCGCCTGCTCGGGCGCCAGGTCGCCGCGCCGCGCCGACTGCACCTGCGCCTTGAGCACCGCCAGCGGGGTGCGCAGCTGGTGCGCGCTGTCGCGCACGAAGCGCTTCTGGTGGTCGAGCAGCCGCTGCAGCCGACCCATGACCTCGGTGGTGGCATCGATCAGCGGGCGCAGCTCGCGCGGCGCATCGGGTGCGTCGATCGGCGACAGGTCGTCGGCGGCGCGCCGGTCGATCGCCTCGCCGAGCTGGCGCACCGGCCGGGTCGCGCGCTGCACCACGAACACCGTGACGGCCGCGATCACGCCCATCAGCAGCAGCTGGCGCCACAGCGTGTCGAGCAGCAGCTTGCGCACCAGGGTCTCGCGCAGCTCCAGGGTCTCGGCCACCTGCACCACGGCCATGCCGCGGCCGCGCGCGCTGGCCACCGGCTGCAGCAGCACCGCCACGCGCACCGGCTGGTCGCGAAAGCGCGCGTCGTAGAAGTCGACCAGCGCGGCATAGGGCGTGCGATCGGGAATGCGGCCGTGCCAGAACGGCAGCTCGGCGAAGCCCGAGATCATCTCGCCCTGCAGCGTGGAGACGCGGTAGAAGAGCCGGCTGCGGTTGTCCGCCTCGAAGGCCTCGAGCGCCGAGTAGGGCACGATCGCGCGCAGCTCGGCTCGCTCGTCGTAGCCTTCCACGTCGAGCTGCTCGCCGATGGTCTTGGCCGAGGCGAGCAGCGTGCGGTCGTAGGCGGTGGTGGCGGCGGCCAGGCTCTGGCGGTAGAGGCTCACGCTGTTGATCACGATCAGCAGCGCGACCGGCGCGAGGATGCCGAACAGCAGCCTCGCGCGCAGCGACAGGTTGGTCGTCATGGCTCCGCGCGAAGAAGGTAGCCGAGCCCGCGCAGCGTCATCAGCGCGGCGCCGGTGCCCACGAGCTTCTTGCGCAGCCGGTACACCACCACCTCGACCGCCTCGTACTGCACGTCGGTCTCGCCCGGGAACACCAGCTCGAACAGCCGTTCCTTGGTGAGCGCGTGGCCGGGCTTCATCATCAGCGCCTTGAGCAGCGCGAGCTCGCGCGGGGTGAGCTCGAGCACCTCGGCGCGGTGGTAGATGGCGCCGCTGTCGGGCTCGAAGCGCAGGCCGCCGACCTCCTGCGGATTGAGCACCGGGTCGGGCCCGGCGTTCTGGTTGCGCCGGCGCAGCGCGCGGATGCGGGCCTCGAGCTCGTCGAGGTCGAAGGGCTTGGGCAGGTAGTCGTCGGCGCCGGCATTGAGGCCGACGATGCGGTCGCCCACGGTGCCGCGCGCGGTCAGCAGCAGCACCGGTGTGCGCAGGCCCTCGGCGCGCGCCTGCGCCAGCACCTGCAGGCCATCGAGGTTGGGCAGGCTCAGGTCGAGCGCCACCACGTCGGGCTCGACCGCGCGCCAGTGCTCGAGCGCGAGCGCGCCATCGCCGCAGACCCGCACGTCGATCTTGCGGCGCGCGAGGCTGCGCTGCAGCGTGACCTGCATCGAGGGATCGTCTTCGACCAGCAGCAACTTCATGGATCGGGGCGGCCGGCGGGGGCGCGCACGCAAAGCTCGGAAAGGGGCTCGGGGCGGGGGATGGGCTTCGGTGTTTTCCCCAGTCCGGTGGACAGCCAACTGACAGCGGGGCGGCGCATGATAGCGGTTCAGGTCCAAGTCAGGTTCCGTTCCTTTTCCCCCTCAGGAGACACCAACGATGCGTCGCGATACCTTTTTGAAGTCCCTGGCCGCGCTGGCCGCCGCCGGCGCGCTGCCGCTGTCGGCACGCGCCGCAGCCAACGTCAAGATGATGATTCCCGCCAACCCCGGCGGTGGATGGGACACCACGGGTCGCGCGCTGGGCAAGGCGCTGACCGACGCCAAGGTGGCCGACACGGTGGCCTACGACAACAAGGGCGGCGCCGCCGGCGCGCTGGGCCTGGCCCAGTTCGTCAACGGTTCCAAGGGCGATCCGAACGCGCTGATGGTGATGGGCTCGGTCATGCTGGGCGGCATCATCACCGGCAAGCCGCCGGTCAAGCTCGAGCAGGCCACGCCGATCGCGCGCATGACCACCGAATACAACGTCTTCGTGCTGCCCTCGAACTCGCCGTTCAAGACCATGAAGGACGTGGTCGAGCAGCTCAAGAAGGACCCGGGCAGCGTCAAGTGGGGCGGCGGTTCGCGCGGCTCCACCGAGCACATCGCCGCGGCCATGATCGCGCAGAAGGTCGGCGCCGATCCCTCGAAGATCAACTACGTGGCCTTCCGCGGAGGCGGCGAGGCCACCGCGGCCATCCTCGGCGGCAACGTCACCATCGGCGGCAGCGGCTACAGCGAGTTCGCCGAATACATCGCGGCCGGCAAGATGAAGCCCATCGCCGTCACCTCGGCCCAGCGCCTGCCTGGCATCAACGTGCCCACGCTCAAGGAGCAGGGCATCGACGTGGAAATCGGCAACTGGCGCGGCGTGTACGGCGCGCCCGGCATCAGCGCCGAGCAGCGCAAGGCCCTGACCGAGATGGTGCTGGCCGCGCTCAAGAGCGCCTCGTGGGCCGAATCGCTCAAGAAGAACGACTGGACGCCGGCCGTGCTGTCGGGCGACGCCTTCAGCAAGTTCGTCGACGACGACTTCGCGAGCCTGCGCGCCATCATGGCCAAGTCCGGCATGGTCTGAGCCTCCGCTCCACCCAGCCCACACGGCGCGCTGTCCCTCACGACAGCGTGCCGTTTTCAAATCCAGCCCGTCTCGCTCGAATCCGGGAGCCAGAAATGACAACACCAAATCCCTCGATGGCGCCGCCCGACCCGGGCGCCGCCCCCGCCGCGCCGTCCGCGCCGTGGCCCCAGACGGTCGTCGGCGTCGGCGTGCTGCTGACCGGCGCCGCGCTGGCCTTCGGCGCCATCGGCATCTCTTCCGAGGCCGGCTACGGCGGCGTCGGCCCCAACTTCCTGCCCTGGCTGGTGTCCATCGTGCTGATCATCTGCGGCGCCTGGATCACCTGGGAAGCGCGCAGCGGCGGCTTCCGCGAACTCGAGGCGCCCTCGGGCGACGACCGCGCCTACTGGCCCGGCTTCGTCTGGGTCTCGGCCGGGCTGCTGCTCAACGCGGCGCTGATCACCACCATCGGCTTCATCCTGAGCTGCGCGCTGTGCTACCTGCTGGCGGTGCAGGGCCTGCGCCGCGCGAGCGGCCAGTCGGCCGCCGGCTCGGCGCGCACCTGGGTGGTCGATTTCCTGACCGGCGTCGCGATCTCGGCGCCGGTGTTCTGGATGTTCACCAAGTTCCTGGCCATCAGCCTGCCGGGCCTCACTGCCACAGGGTGGATCTGACATGGACATCTTCAACGCCCTCATGAGCGGCTTCGCGGCCGCGATCACCCCGATCAACCTGCTGTGGTGCCTCATTGGTTGCGCGCTGGGCACGGCCGTCGGCGTGCTGCCCGGCATCGGCCCCGCGGTCGCGGTGGCGATGCTGCTGCCGATCACCGGCAAGGTCGATATCACGGCCTCGATGATCTTCTTCTCGGGCATCTACTACGGCGCCATGTACGGCGGCTCGACCACCTCGATCCTGCTCAACACGCCCGGCGAAACCGCCAGCATGGTGACGGCGATGGAGGGCAACAAGATGGCCAAGAGCGGCCGTGCGGGCGCGGCGCTCGCCACCGCGGCCATCGGCTCCTTCGTCGCCGGCACCATCGCCACCGTGGTCGTCACGCTGTTCGCGCCCTTCGTGGCCGACTACGCGGTGCGGCTCGCGGCGCCCGAGTATTTCCTCTTGATGCTGCTGGCCTTCACGACCGTGAGCGCGGTGCTCGGCAAGAGCACGCTGCGCGGCATGACGGCGCTGTTCGCGGGCCTCGCGATCGGCTGCGTCGGACTCGACCAGATCTCGGGCCAGGGCCGTTACACGGGCGACATGCCCGAGCTGCTCGACGGCATCGAGATCGTGCTGGTGGCCGTGGGCCTGTTCGCGGTGGCCGAGGTGCTCTACGCGGTGCTCTACGAAGGCCGCGTGGTCGAGGGCCAGAACAAGCTGACCCGGGTGCACATGACCAAGCGCGACTGGAAGCGCTCGATCCCGGCCTGGCTGCGCGGCGCCGCCATCGGCACGCCCTTCGGCTGCATCCCGGCCGGCGGCACCGAGATCCCGACCTTCCTGAGCTATGCCACCGAGAAGAAGATGGCGAAGGACGCGGACGCCAAGCAGGAGTTCGGCACCACCGGCGCCATCGAGGGTGTGGCCGGTCCCGAGGCCGCGAACAACGCCACCGTGACGGCCGCGCTGATCCCGCTGCTCACGCTCGGCATCCCGACCTCGAACACCACGGCCATCATGCTGGGCGCGTTCCAGAACTACGGCATCCAGCCGGGCCCGCAGCTGTTCACCACCTCGGCCGCGCTGGTCTGGGCGCTGATCGCCTCGCTCTACATCGGCAACCTCATGCTGCTGGTGCTGAACCTGCCGATGGTGGGCCTGTGGGTCAAGTTGCTCAAGATCCCGAAGCCGCAGCTCTATGCCGGCATCCTGATCTTCGCGACCGTCGGTGCCTACGGCATGCGCCAGAACACCTTCGACCTGTTCCTGCTCTATGCCATCGGCCTGCTGGGCGTGGTGATGCGGCGCTTCGACTTCCCGACCGCGCCGGTGGTGGTCGGCATGATCCTGGGCCCGCTGGCCGAGGCCAACCTGCGCAACGCGATCTCGATGGGGCAGGGCAGCCCGGTGGTGTTCTTCCAGCGGCCCGAGTCGATCGTGATCGTTATCGTGATCGTCGCCGTGCTGGTGCTGCCGCGCGTGGCCAAGCGCATGAGCGAGAAGAAACTCGCGCGGCTCGCGGCCTCGAGCTGAGACCGGTCTTCGTTCGACACAGCGCCGCGGGCAGCGATGCCCGCGGCGCTTTTTCTTTGGGTTGCCGCCCTGCGCGCGAACACGAACGGTTTCAGACACCGGCTGAATTCCATAAAATGAGAACTATTCTTATTCGTTGATGGGTGCCCGGCACTCGTTGGAGAAGTGCCATGGCCGCGGCCGAATCCGCCTTGCAGCAGGAAGTCCGAAGCTTGTACAGCGACCATCACGGCTGGCTGCAGGGCTGGCTGCGCCGTCGCCTGGGCAATGCCTTCGATGCCGCGGACCTCGCGCACGACGTCTTCCTGCGCCTGCTGGCGCGCCGCGAACCGGTGGGCATGAAGGAGCCGCGCGCCTACCTGTCGTCGGTGGCGCGAGGCCTGGTGATCGACCACTGGCGCCGCCGCGAGCTCGAGCAGGCCTGGCTCGAAACCCTCGCGCAGATGCCCGAGGCCACCGCGCCTTCGCCCGAGCAACGCCTGCTGATCCTCGAGGCGCTGGTCGAGATCGACCGCATGCTCGACACGCTCAAGCCCGCCGTGCGCAGCGCCTTCCTGCTGGCCCAGTTCGACGGCCTGAGCTGTCGCGAGATTGGCGAGCGGCTGGGCGTCTCGCTCGCCACCGCCGAGCGCTACGTGGCGAAGGCGCTGCGCGCCTGCTACGCGTTCCGCTTCGAAGCATGAGCGTGGTTCTGCCCGACAGCGTGATCGACGCCGCCATCCTGTGGTCGGTGCGACTCGACCATGGCGAGCCCACCCCGAAGATGCAGCGCGCGCACGCGCAATGGCTGGCGGCCGATCCGCGCCATGCGCAGGCCTGGCAGCGCGTCGGCGACCTGCGGCGCGGCTTTGCCGGCATGCCGGCCGGCCCCGCGCGCGACACCCTGCAGGCCGCGCAACTGCATCGGCAGCAGCGCGGCCGCCGTGGCGCGCTCAAGCTGCTGTCGCTGGCCGGCGTGGCGCTGGGCGCCGGCTGGCTGCTGCGCGAGCATGCGCCCTGGCAGCGCCTGCTGGCCGATGCCAGCACCGGCACCGGCGAGCAGCGCACCCTGCGGCTGGCCGATGGCACGACGCTGGTGCTCAACACCGACAGCGCGGTCAGCACCGAGCTGAACGACGAGCGCCGCCTCGTGGTGCTGCGGCGCGGCGAGATCATGGTCAGCACCGGCGACGATGCCGGCGCCGCCGCCGCCGCCGCCAAACGCCCGTTCTGGGTCTACACGCCGTTCGGCCGGATGCAGGCGCTGGGCACGCGCTTCGTGGTGCGCATCGACGAACGGCGCGCGCGCGTCAGCGTGCAGCAGGGCGCGGTGGCGCTGCATCCGGGCGACGGTCCCGCCGAGGCCGTGGTGCAGGCGGGCCAGAGCCGCTGGCTCGCCGAATCGGGCAGCACGCCGGCCGCCAGCCGCGGCTTCGACGAGGACGGCTGGGTCGACGGCGTGATCGCCGGCCGGAACATCCGCATGGCCGACCTGCTGGCCGAGCTCGGCCGCTACCGCCATGGCGTGGTGCTGTGCGATCCGGCCGTGGCCGAGCTGCGCGTCTCGGGCGTGTTCCATGTGCGCGACAGCGACCGCGCGCTGCAGTTCCTCGCGCAGACGCAGCCGATCTCGGTGCGGCTGCGCACGCGCTACTGGGTCTCGGTCGGCCCGCCGGCCTGAACCGGCTTTTCAGAAAAATTTAGAGGACGGCGCGAAAAAACTGAGGGGATCGCGTTTCTCGTCCGACCTCCTGGATGAACCCGCTCGGCGACGAGCGCCTTCCATCCTTCGAGCCTGTCCAGACCCATGAGCCTTTCCCGATTCCGCGCCGCCGGCGCGCCGACCTTCGCGCTGCACACGGCGCTGCATGCCGCGCTGGCCCTCGGCGTGTTCGCCGCCGCCGCGCTGCCCGAGGCGGCGCGCGCGCAGGAGCCCGACGAGATCCGCAGCTTCAGCGTGCCCGCCGGCCCGCTCGATGCCGCGCTCGACCGCTTCGCGCGCAGCGCGGGCGTCAACCTCAGCTACGACCCGGCGCTGGTCGCGGGCGCCGTCACGCGCGGGCTCGAGGGCCGCCACGGCATCGCGAGCGGACTGGCCGCGCTGCTGGCCGGCAGCGCGCTCGAAGCCGTGCCGCGCCAGGGCGGCGGCTTCTCACTGCGCCGGGTGGAGACGCGCGCGCCCGTGGTCCCCGGCGCCGGCGGCGCGGCACTGGCGCCGGTGACCGTCACGGCCGCCGGCCCCGCGGCCGAGGCCCTCGCGGCGCCCTACGCGGGCGGGCAGGTGGCGCGCGGCGGCCGGCTCGGCATGCTGGGCACGGCCGACATCTTCGAGACGCCGTTCAGCACCAAGGCCTACACGGCCGAGCTGATCCGCAACCAGGGCGCGCGCAACGTCAACGACATGGTGGCCAACGATCCCTCGATCCGCACCAGCCTGTCGGCCACCTCGCCGCTCGACCAGAGTTCGATCCGCGGCTTCCTCACCAACAGCGACGCCTACCTGTTCGACGGCCTCGAGGGCCTGTTCGCGTACAGCAACATCCCGATCCAGCACTACGAGCGCCTCGAGGTGCTCAAGGGTCCGGCGGCCGGGCTGGTCGGCGCCTCGGGCTACGGCAGCACGACCGGCGGCAGCTTCAACCTGGTGCCCAAGCGCGCCACCGACGCGCCGGTGCGCTCGATCACGCTGTCGGCCAACCAGCGCTCGCTGCTCGGCACCCACGTGGACCTGGGCCAGCGCTTCGGCGCCGACCACCAGTTCGGCGCGCGCATCAACCTCAGTGCCGAGGACGGCCGGGTCTACGACGGCGCCGACCGGCGCCTGGCCGCGGCGCAGATCGCGCTCGACTACCGCGGCGACCGAGTCCGCGCCGTGCTCGATGCCGGCTACACGCGGCGTACCTCGTCGCCGCTGTTCAACCACTGGCTGCTGCAGCCCGGCGCCGCGCTGCCGCCGCCGCCCGATCCCAAGGTGCATCCCAAGCCCTCTTGGGAGATGCTCGAGGTGCGCCAGCCCTTCGCGCTGCTGAGCACCGAATGGGACTTCGCGGACAACTGGACCGCCTACGCGCGCTTCGGCAAGCTGCGCGAGACCGCGCCCGAGCGCCGCTACATCGACCAGACCACCATCAACGGCCTGGGCCAGGTCAGCTACAGCAGCGCCTCGAGCCTGCTGTGGACGCAGTCGAACCAGGTGGCCGACATCGGCGTGCGCGGCAGCTTCTCGCTCGGGGCGACCAGGCACAAGCTCGCGCTCAGCGCCGTGTCGCAGCGCCAGCAGCTGCTCGACATGCGTTCGCAGTCGCTGCCGCTGCCCCAGCGCGTGGTCGGCAGCATCTACACGCAGAACCTGGTGCCGAACCCCTTCGCCTTCGGCGTGCCGCTGGTGCCGGGCGTCGACAGCCCGGCGCTCGACCTCGACAGCCTCGCCGTGGCCGACACGATCTCGGCCTTCGACGACCGCCTGTTCGTGACGCTGGGCGCGCGCCACCAGCGCATCAAGAAGCTGCCCTACGACCAGTCGAAGACCACGCCCACCGTGGCCGCGCTCTACAGGTTCGACAACGGCATCTCGGTCTACGGCAACTACGCCGAGGCGCTGGCGCAGGGCGCGGTGGCGCCGGCCGGCGCGCGCAACGCGGGCGAGCAGCTCGCGCCCTACCTGTCGCGCCAGCACGAGTTCGGCCTCAAGTGGGACCGCGGCAGCCATGGCCTCACCGTCGCGTACTTCGACATCCGCAAGGCCACGGCCTTCGTCGACAGCGACAACTTCTTCCGCGCCGCCGGCCTGCAGCGCAACAAGGGGGTGGAGATCGAGAGCTTCGGCGAGATCGGCAAGGGCCTGCGCCTGCTGGGCGGCGTGGCCTGGATCGACGCGCGCATGTCGAAGACCGCGGGCGGCGCGAGCGACGGCAGGAAGGCCATCGGCGTGCCCGAGTTCACCGCCAACCTCGGCCTGGAGTACGACGTGCCCGCCGTGCCCGGCCTCACGCTGACCGGCCGCTACATCTACACCGACAGCGCCTGGGTCGACCTCGCGAACTCGCAGCGCGTGCCCTCGTGGAAGCGCATCGACATCGGTGCGCGCTACGCCACGCGCGTGAACGGCGTGGCCACCACGCTGCGCGCCGGCATCTCGAACCTGCTCGACGACAACTACTGGACCATCGCGGGGCGCAACTTCATCTCGGTGGCGCCGCCGCGGACCTGGCAGGTGCAGGCCAGCTTCGACTTCTAGGGCGCCTTCGCCAGGTCGTCGTCGATGTGCGGATCCGGCGGCTGCCGGCGCAGCCTGCGCACCATGCGCCGGATCCAGTGCTCGATGTCGTCGACGTAGGTGAACACCGCCGGCACCACCAGCAGGCTCAGCACCGTCGAGGTGATCAGCCCGCCGATCACCGCCATCGCCATCGGCGAGCGGAAGCTCGAGTCGGCCGCGCTCCAGCCGAAGGCGATCGGCGCCATGCCGGCGCCCATGGCCAGGGTGGTCATGATGATCGGCCGCGCGCGCTTGTGGCAGGCATCGAGCAGCGCCTCCCAGCGGTTCATGCCGTGGTCGCGGCGCGCCACGATCGCGTACTCCACCAGCAGGATCGAGTTCTTGGTCGCGATGCCCATCAGCATGATCAGGCCGATCAGCGAGGGCATCGACAGCGCCTTCTGCCCCAGCAGCAGGCCGACGAAGGCACCGCCCAGCGCGAGCGGCAGCGCGCACAGGATGGTCACCGGGTGCAGGAAGTCCTTGAACAGCAGCACCAGCACGATGTAGATGCACAGCACGCCGGTCAGCATCGCCAGGCCGAAGCTGTTGAACAGCTCGGTCATCACCTCGGCGTCGCCGACCTCGGTCACGCGCACGCCCGGCGGCAGGTTGCGGATCGAGGGCAGGGCCATCGCGGCGTTCTTCGCGTCGCCCAGGCCGACCGAGGAGAGCTCGATCTCGAAGTTGACGTTGCGCGAGCGGTCGTAGCGGTCGATCACGGCCGGGCCGCCCTCGACGGTGAGCTGCGCCACCTGGCCCAGCATCACCGGGCCGCGGCTGCCGGGCACGGTCAGGCGCTCGAGCAGCGCCAGGTCCTGCCGCGCGCTGTCCTCGAGCTTCACCAGGATCGGCACCTGGCGCTGCGCGAGGTTGAGCTTGGGCAGCGACTGGTCGTAGTCGCCCAGGGTGGCCACGCGCAGCGTCTCGGCGATCGCGCTGCTGGTCACGCCCAGGTCGGCGGCGCGCGCGAAGTCGGGGCGCACGGCGATCTCGGGCCGGATCAGGCTCGCGGTGGAGGTGATGTTGCCCAGGCCCGCGATGGTGCGCAGGTCGCGCTCCACGTCGCGCGCGGCGCCCACCAGCGTGGCCGGGTCGTCGCCCGACAGCGAGAGGATGTACTTCTCGCCCGAGCCGCCCAGGCCCACGGTGCTGCGCACGCCGGGCAGGGTCTCGAGGGCGCGGCGGATCTCGTTCTCGATCACCTGCTTGCGCGGCCGGTCGCCGCGCGGATCGAGCTTCACCGTCAGCGTGGCCTTGCGCGTCTCGGGCGTGCCGAAGTTCGCGAACGGATCGCCCCCCGCGCTGCCGCCGCCCACCGTGGTGTAGACGCTGCGCACGTGGCGCACCTCCATCAGCCGGCGCCGCGTCTCCTCGGCCGTGGCCTGCGTCTGCGCCAGCGTGGCGCCGGGCGCGAGCGAGAGGTAGACCTGGGTCTGCGAGTTGTCGTCGGGCGGGATGAAGCCGGTCTTGAGCAGCGGGATCATCGCCAGCGAGCCGAAGAAGAACAGGGTGGCCAGCACCATGGTCTTGAAGCGGTGCGTCATGCACCAGGTGACCCAGCGCATGTAGACCGACAGCCAGCGCGGTTCCTTCTCCTGGTCGACGATGGGCTTGAGCAGGTAGGCCGCCATCATCGGCGTGAGCACCCGCGCCACCACCAGCGAGGCGAACACCGCGAGCGAGGCGGTCCAGCCGAACTGCTTGAAGAACTTGCCGGCCACGCCGCTCATGAAGGCCGTGGGCAGGAACACCGCGATCAGCGTGAAGGTGGTGGCGATCACCGCCAGCCCGATCTCGTCGGCCGCCTCCATCGCCGCGTCGTAGGGCGACTTGCCCATGCGCAGGTGGCGCACGATGTTCTCGACCTCCACGATCGCGTCGTCGACCAGGATGCCGATCACCAGCGACAGCGCCAGCAGCGACACCACGTTGATCGAGAAGCCCAGCAGGTGCATGCCGATGAAGGCCGGAATCGCCGACATCGGCAGCGCCACGGCCGAGACGAAGGTGGCGCGCAGGTCGCGCAGGAACAGCCACACCACCAGCACCGCGAGGATGGCGCCCTCGTACAGCAGGTGCAGCGAGCCGTCGTATTCCTCCTGCACCGGCTCCACGAAGTTGAAGGCCTCGGTGAGCTCGATGTCGGGATGCTGGGCCTTGAGGTCGTCGAGCGCCTTGTGCACCAGCGCGCCCACTTCCACCTCGCTGGCGCCGCGGCTGCGCGCCACCTCGAAGCCCACCACCGGCTTGCCGTCGAGCAGCGCGGCCGCGCGCGGCTCGGCGATGGTGTCGCTGATGCGCGCCACCTGGTCCAGGCGCACGCGCCGGCCGTCCGACAGCGCGATCTGCATCGCGTTCAACTGGTCGGCCGAGGTCACGGTGGCGAGCGTGCGCACCGGCTGCTCGCTGCCCGAGAGGTCGAAGCGGCCGCCCGCGCTCTCCACCTGCACCTGGCGCAGCTGGCGCGAGATGTCGGCGGCGGTGGCGCCGAGCGCCTGCAGCTTGTTGGGATCGATGTCCACGTGCACCTGGCGCGTGACGCCGCCCACGCGCGCGACCGCGCCCACGCCGGGCTGCGCCAGCAGCTTCTTGCTCACGTCGTTGTCGACGAACCACGACAGCGCCTCGGCGTCCATGTGGCTCGAGGCGATGGTGAAGGCCAGCACCGGCTGGGCCGCGAAGTCGAGCTTGGTGATGACCGGGTCGCGCAGGTCGGCCGGCAGGTCGGCGCGCACCTTCTGCACCGCCGAGCGCACGTCGTCCACGGCCTCCTGCACCGGCTTCTCGAGCCGGAACTCGACGATCAGCGTGACGGCGCCGTCCTGCACCTTGGTCGTGATGTGCTTGAGGCCCTGCACGGTGGCGATCGAGTTCTCGATCTTGCGCGCGACGTCGTTCTCGAGCTGCGAGGGCGCGGCGCCCGGCAGCGAGGCCGAGACGGTGACGGTCGGCAGGTCGATGTCGGGGAAGTTCTGCACCTTCATCGCGTTGAAGGACAGCAGCCCGCCGAAGGTGAGCAGCACGAACAGCATCACCGCCGCGATGGGGTTGCGGATGGACCAGGCGGAAACGTTCATGGCGGTTTCTCCGGACCTGGCTTACTTGCCGTTGCCGGCGGGCGGCGCGGCCGGGGCGGATGCCGCGGCGGCCGGGGCGCGCGCGGGCGCATCGACCACCTTCACCAGGTCGCCGTCGTTGAGAAAGCCCGCGCCCTGGACCACCATGCGCGCACCTTGCGGCAGCGCGCTCGTGATCTCCACGCGGTCGCCGACGCGGCGGCCGGTCTGCACCTTGAGCTGCGAGACGCGGTTGTCGTCCTTCAGCAGGAACAGGTTGTTGAAGCCGTCGCGCGGCACGATCGCGCTCTGCGGCACCGTGGGCGCGCTGCTGCGGCCGAGCTCGAAGTCGCCGCGCGCGAACATGCCGGCCTTGATGCCGGTGTTCTGCTGCACCGGCGGCAGGTCGACGTAGACCAGCGCCGCGCGCGTCTGCGGGTCGACCGTGGGTGCGATGCTGCGCACCTTGCCCTGCACCTGCGCGCCGCTGGCGCCCACCACGAACACCGGCGTGCCGAGCGCGATGCGCGCGATCTCGGCCGAGGTGACCTCGGCGCGCCATTCGAGCCGGCCCTGGCGGATCAGCCGGAACAGCTCGGTGCCGGCCGACACCACGCTGCCCACGGTGGCGCTGCGCGCGGAGATCACGCCGTCGTCGGGCGCCAGCACCTGCGTGTTGCGGCCGCGCACCTGCTGCGCCGCCAGCACCGCCTCGGCGGCCTCGACGCGCGCCTTCGCGGTCTGCTCGCTGGTCTGGTACTGGTTGATCTGCTGCTGGCTCAGCGCGCCCGTGGCCTGCAGGGTGCGCGCGCGCGCCGCGTTGCCGGCCGCGTCGGCCGCGGTGGCGCGGGCCTCGGCCAGCGAGGCCTTGGCCTGCGCGATGTCGGCCTGCACCGTCTCGGGCGAGAAGGTGGCGAGCACCTGGCCCTTCTTCACCAGGTCGCCGACGTTGACGCGCACCTCGGCCAGCCGCAGGCCGTTCGATTCCGAACCCACGCTGGCCTCCTGCCAGGCTGCGACATTGCCGTTGGCCGCCAGCGTCACCGCGAGCTCGGTGGTCTCGGGCTGGCCGATGGTGACCGTGAGCACGGGGCGCGACGGCGCGGCCTTGCCATCCTTGGCGGGCGCCTGCTGGCCCTGCTGCGCCGGTGCGTCGGCGGGCTTGCCGCGGCCGAACAGGAACAGCGCCGCGGCCACGGCGGCGATGACGACCAGGACGACGATGAGGGTGGAGCGGGAGGGGCTTTTCATGGCGACGTCGCGACCTTGGCGGCCGGGGTGGAGGAGCGGTAGATGGTGAGGGTGCGGCCCGGCGTGGTGATGATGGTCACGGGGACGCGCTTCGGCGCGGCTTCGGCGGCGGCTGCCGCGGTGCCCGGGCGGGTCCAGCCGCCGCCCATGGAGCGGTACAGCGCGACCCAGGCCTCGGCGCGCTCGCGCTGCAGCGAGACGCGCGCGGTCTGCGCGCTGAACAGCGTGCGGCGCGCATCCTCGAGCTCGAACAGGCTCGCCAGGCCGCTGTCGAAGCGCGCCTGCGTGGCATTGAACGAGGCCTGGTAGTTCTGCACCGCGGTGTCGGCGTCGCCGGTGCGCGCATCGGTGGCGTCGAGGTTGACCAGCGCCTCCTCGACCTCGCGCACCGCCTGGCGCACGTTGGCGCGGTAGAGCGCCACGGCCTCGGTGTAGCGCGCCTTGGCCGCGTCGGCATTGGCCGCGCGCGCGCCGCCGTCGAGCAGCGGCACGGTGAGCGCCACCGGGCCGACGGTCCAGGTCTCGATCGATTCGCGGAAGCCGCTGACGCGAAAGCCGGTGCGACCGATGTTGCCGGAGATGGTGAGCCGGGGATAACGCTCGGCCTCGGCCGAACCCACGTCGGCGCTGGCCGCGGCCACGCCGAGCTCGGCCGCGTAGACGTCGGGCCGCTGGGCGATGGCATTGGCCGGCACGCTGTCGATGCGGCCCACGGCCGGCAGCGCGCGCTGCGCGGGCGCGGCCGCGAGCCGGGTCTCGAGCTCGGTCTCGGCAATGCCGGTGAGCGCCACCAGCGCCTTGCGCTGCACGGCGCACTGCGCGCGCTGCTGCGTCAACCGGCCCGAGGCGTCGGAGGCGCTGGCGCGTGCGAGCGCGGCATCGGCCGGCGCGGTGAAGCCGGCGCGCATCGAGAGGTCGGTCAGGCGCGCGGTCTCGCCGCGCGAGCGGGTGTCGGATTCGGCCACGCGCAGCTGCTGCTGGCAGGCGCGCTCGGCGAAATAGGCGTTGGCGGTCTCGGCCGCGACCGACACGCGCGCCTCGTGCCACTTGGCATCGGCGCTGCGCTCGCGCTGCACGGCCGCGTCGCGGTCGGCGCGCAGGCGGCCGAACAGGTCGATCTCCCACTTGGTCTGCAGGCCGGCCTGCAGCGTGGTGATGGGCGTGGTGGCCGAGGTGCTGCCCGAGCCCGAGCTGGTGCCACCGCTGCTTCCACCGGGCGTGCCGCCCGTGAGCCCCGCGGTGCCCCGGCTCGCCGAACCCGTCGCATCGAGGCTGGGCAGCAGCGCGGCGCCGGCCTGCACGCGGGTCGAGCGCGCCTCGGCCAGCCGCGCCGCGGCGCTCGCCACGTTGGGGCTCGCGCCCTCGGCGGCCGCGATCAGGTCGACCAGCAAGGGATCGTCGAGCTGGCGCCACCATTCGGCCAACTGGGCGAGCGAGCCGCCGTGCGGCAGCGGCGCATGCCATTGCGCGGGGGCGCTCGCGCCGACCGCGGCGGGCGGGCGGGTCAGGCCGCAGCCGGCGAGGCCGGTGGCCAGGCCGAGCCCGAGGCCTGCCTTGAGGCAGAGGATGGCGATCGGTCGTGGAACTCGTCTCATGCTGTCTTTCTCCCGGAGCGGGATGGGGGGCGGGGCGCCTGCGTGCGCGCGGGCGGCACCGGGTCGGCGGCGCGGCGCTGCGCCTCGGCCTCGACCAGCGCCACCGCATAGCCGGCAAGGCGCCGGGCCCAGGTGTCGACGGCGCGCGGCGTGCGCAGCAGCGCGGGACGGATCGCCTCGATCACGTCCTGGCTCACGAACAGCTGCATCGCGAGGCCCGTGATCGCGAAGGTCAGCCGGTGGATGTCGTCGTCGGCGCGGGCCACGCCGAGATGGCGGCACAGCATCGCGGCGATCGCGCGGTGCGGGTCCTTGATGTCGCGTTCGAGCTCCTTGGCCCACAGGCTGGTGGGCTCGAGCATCTCGCGCATGTGCAGGTGGATGCACTGGCGCACCACCTCGCCCTGGTCGAAGGGCTCGACCATCTTGGCGAAGAAGATGCGCAGCGATTCCTCGAGCGACAGGCCGGGCGCGGCGTAGAGCGCCACGAAGTCGCCGGCGTTGCCGCCCATGGGCTCGCTGAAGGTGGCGGCATAGAGGCCGGCCTTGTCGCCGAAGTAGTAGCTGATGGCCGAGATGTTGACCCCGGCCTCGCGCACGATCTCGCGCGTGGAGGTCTTGGCGAAGCCCTTCTGCGCGAACAGCCGCAGCGCGGTGTAGAGCAGCCGCTGGCGCGCCTCGGCGCCGTCGCTGCGGGGCGCGCGCGGGGCGGTGGCGGTCTTGCGCGCCGGCAGCGTCGAGGGAGGGGCCGTGGACTTCATGCGGGCGATTACACCATGCCGAAAATCAAACGATTGATTAACTTAGGCTCACCTGAGGCGATGCTGAAGGTCTCCTGAAGACAGGTGCAACGCAGGACGGTGGGCACACGGGGGCGGGGCGCAGCGTTCTGGCGGGGCGCGTGGGTGGCGGGGAGGGGGCCCATCGCTGCCTGGCGGCGGCACCCTGTTCCTGGTGTGGTTTTCGATCGCGGTGCCGGCTCGCGCGCCCGTGCATTCTGACCCGGCCGCGCCGGCCGGCGATGCCGGATTTGTTGCGGATTGATGCAGGCTACGATCCGCGCATGCCTGCCTCCACCGCCGCCGCGCCCTCCGCCCTGCCGCTCGATGCCGACGGCATCCTCGCGCTGGCCGCGCGTTCCATGTTCCACCTGTTCTCGCGCATGAGCCAGGGCATGTTCCTGGTCGACCGCAGCGGGCGCATCGTCTGGGTCAACGAGGGCTACCGGCGCTTCCTGCCCGCGCTGGGCTTCTCGTCGATCGACCAGTTCCTCGGCCACATGGTGGAGGACGTGATCCCCAACACCCAGATGCGCCGCGTGCTCGAGAGCGGCGAGCCGATCCTGATCGACCTCTTGACCAACAAGGCCGGCACCTTCGTCGTGAGCCGCATCCCGCTGCGCGAGGAGCGCGCCGACGGCGCGGGCGAGGTGATCGGCGCCATCGGCATCGTGCTGTTCGACCAGCCCGAGACCACCCTGCAGCCGCTGATCAGCAAGTTCGCGCTGCTGCAGCGCGACCTCGACGATGCGCGGCGCGAGCTCGCGAGCCAGCGCAACAACCCGCTCTACCAGCAGGCGGCCGAGGGCCAGCGGCGTTCCAAGTACACCTTCGCCAGCTTCATCGGCAGCAGCCCGGCCGCGGTCGAGGTCAAGCGCCATGCGCGCCGCGCGGCGCAGTCGGCGAGCCCGGTGCTGCTGCTCGGCGAGACCGGCACCGGCAAGGAACTGCTCGCGCATGCGATCCATGCCGCCTCGGCGCGCGCCAGGGGCCAGTTCGTGAGCCTCAACATCGCGGCCGTGCCCGACACCCTGCTCGAGGCCGAGTTCTTCGGCGTCGCGCCGGGCGCCTTCACCGGCGCCGACAAGCGCGGGCGCGAGGGCAAGTTCAAGCTGGCCGATGGCGGCAGCCTGTTCCTCGACGAGATCGGCGACATGCCGCTGGGCCTGCAGGCCAAGCTGCTGCGCGCGCTGCAGGAAGGGGAGATCGAGCCGCTCGGTTCGAACAAGCTGATTCCCTTCGATGCGCGCGTGATCGCCGCCACCTCGCGCGACCTGCCCGAGCTGGTGCGCCGCGGCCAGTTCCGCGAGGACCTCTACTACCGCCTCAACGTGCTGCCGCTGCGCGTGCCGCCGCTGCGCGAGCGGCGCTCCGACATCCCGGCGCTGGTCGAGGCGCTCGGCGAGGACATGGCGCTGCGCAGCGGCGAGGCCCCGCCCGAGCTCACGCCCGACGCGCTCGCGCTGCTGGCCGGCCAGCACTGGCGCGGCAACATCCGCGAGCTGCGCAACGTGCTCGAGCAGGTGACCATGCGCAGCGACTCGCAGCGCATCGACGCGGCGCAGCTCGAACGCATCCTGCGCGAAGCCGGCCTCGAGCAGATCGCGCAGCCCGCCGCGCTGCGCGACGCCCACGATGCCGACGAGGAGGCCGCGCTGCTGCGGCCGCTCGCGCAGCAGGTGGCCGAGCTCGAGCGCCGCGCGATCGGTGCGGCGCTGGCGGCGACCGGGGGCAACAAGCTCGCGACTTCGCGGCTGCTGGGCATCTCGCGGGCGACCCTGTACGAGCGCATGACGAACCAGGCGGATTGACCCGCGCGCCGAGCGCGGACCACGAAGGAGGAGAGCATCGATGAAGGGCTTGTTGACGCGATTGAAGGGGGCGCTGGGCCGGCCGGCGCCAAGCCGCTCCGAGGAGGCCGGGCAGGGCGAGCGGGTCCTGGTCAACGCCTACTGCACGCGCGCCGATGTACCGGCGCTCGAGTTTCCCCATGCCCTGCAGGGTCGCCGCGATCTGTCGGACCCCGAACTCGCGCCCCACCTGGCCGGCTTCGTCGGCTACGTGCTGAGCCGCGGCGACGGCACGATGTCGCGCAACCGCTATCACGTGATGCGTCATGTCCAGCGCGTGCGCCAGCACCTGAGCCTGTCGATCGACGAGGGCCTGCTCGATGCGTTTTCGGACTGGGCCGTGCGCGCGAACGCGATCGTGTTCCTGCCCGACGGCAGCATCCGCGATCCCCGGGGGCGCATCCTCTTGTCGGCGGCGGGCGAGGAGCCCGATGGCGAAGCCGCGTTGCCCTATCCGGCCGAGGCCTGGGAGCGCAAGGCGCGCACCGAGGCAGCGCTCGCGGCGCGGGGCATCGAGGTCCCGCGGCACCTGCCGCCGCTGGTCTGCGAGCCCGAGCTGCGGCTGCGCGCGCCGCAGGAGATCGCGGGCCGGGCCTTCGCGCTGCTGGCGGTATCGGCGCGGGCCGAGTCCCTCGCGAGCAAGGAGCCGCTGGCGCCCGAGGACCTGTTCGAGCGGCTGCCCTCGGCACGGGCGCATCTCACGCCGGCGGAGCAGGCTTTCCTCTCGGACCCCGAACCGCTGGCGTCCGATGTCGTCCAGTTCGGCTGGCGCTACGAATGCCTGTATCTGCTCGAGTGGGCGATGGGCCTGGTCGATGCGCTGCCTTTTCCCGGCGCGATCTGCGACGTGCCGCTCGCCGCGCGCACGATGCTGGAAGCCCGCGACCTGCCGGGCGCGCTGCGTTCGCTGCGCATGCGCGGCGAAGGCGAAATCCTCGATGGGCTCGACCTGCATTACCGCCTGCACTGGCGCGTACGCCAGGCCGGGCTCCAGCAGGTCCCCGTGCCGCCGGAACTCGATGCGGGCGTGATCGCCGAGCGGCATCGCGCCTTGAACTGGCTGGTGCGCTTCGAGGACCGCGAGTGGGACGAGGTCGACACGCCCACCTGACAATGCGGCCTCCACCCGCCTGCGAACCTGCTTTCCACCAGAGCCTTCCATGAAGACACCGATCCGCTCCCTCGTCCTCGCCGCATCGTGCGCCTGTGCCGGCGCCGCCCTGGCCGCGCCGCCCTGCGCCGACGAGGCGGTCGCGCGCGCGAAGAAGCTGCTGGTGTTCCATTTCGGCGAGGACGATCGCATCCGCGTCGGCTCCGAGGTCAAGGAGCTGCCGCCGCTGCGCAACCCGGCCAACAAGGCGCAGCAGTTCCGCGTGCTCGAGGTCTGGGGCTCGATCTACAAGGGCAACTACCGCATGCGGCTGATCTATCACGTGGCGGGCAAGGACTGCACGCTGATGGGCCAGGAAATCCTCGAGTACGCCAGCCTGTGAGCGTCCGCGCCCTGCGTTCCACCTTCGGCCCCAACTGCCACTGGTGCGGCCTGCCGATGGACTTCGAGGAGCCGCATGGCCGGCCCGAATCGGCCACCATCGAGCACCTGGTCGATGCCACCCTGGGCGGCGTGCGTTCGCCCAAGCACCGGCGGCTGGCCCATGCGGCCTGCAACCACGCCCGCAACGAATTCCGGCTGCAGGCCGAGCGGCAGTTCAGGCAATGGATCGAGGAGCGCCGGGCCTCCGCGAAAACCCTGACTGAAAAATAGACAGTCGCCTGAAATTCAGACACGACAACTGTTCTGAATTCAGCCGAATCGCGCTTTCTCCGAATGGAGAAACCTTTGTTATCAACGGCTTAGCGCGTGGCACGAAGTGTGCAATATTCAGTCATCTTTATCAGGAGACAACGAATGAACCGTCGCCACCTCGTCGCCCTGGCCGCGCTCGCTGCCTGCGCCGCCGCCGCACCCGCCTGGGCCCAGTCCGGGGAGATCCGCATCGCCCACATCTACAGCAAGACCGGCGCGCTCGAGGCCTACGGCAAGCAGACGCAGACCGGCTTCATGATGGGCCTGAACTACGCCACCGAGGGCACGATGACCGTCGCGGGCAAGAAGCTGGTCGTGATCGAGAAGGACGACCAGGGCAAGCCCGACCTCGGCAAGTCGCTGCTGGCCGCGGCCTATTCCGACGACAAGGCCGCGCTGGCCGTCGGCCCGACCGCCTCGGGCGTGGCGCTGGCGATGCTGCCGGTGGCCGAGGAGTACAAGAAGATCCTGCTGGTCGAGCCCGCCGTGGCCGACTCGATCACCGGCGACAAGTGGAACAAGTACATCTTCCGCACCGGCCGCAATTCGAGCCAGGACGCGATCTCCAACGCGGTGGCCGTCGACAAGGCCGGCGTGACGGTCGCCACGCTGGCGCAGGACAACGCCTTCGGCCGCGACGGCGTGAAGGCCTTCGGTGCCGCGCTCAAGAAGGCCAAGCTGGTCCACGAGGAGTACCTGCCGCCCGCCACCACCGACTTCACGGCCGGCGCCCAGCGCCTGATCGACAAGCTCAAGGACCAGCCGGGCCGCAAGATCATCTGGATCGTCTGGGCCGGCGCGGGCAACCCGTTCAAGATCGTCGACCTCGACCTCAAGCGCTACGGCATCGAGATCGCCACCGGCGGCAACATCCTGCCGGCCATGGCGGCCTACAAGGCGCTGCCGGGCATGGAAGGCGCGGCCTACTACTACTTCGGCATCCCGAAGAACCCGGTGAACGAGGCGATGGTCGCGGCGCACTACAAGGAATTCAAGACGCCGCCGGACTTCTTCACGGCCGGCGGCTTCTCGGCCGCGATGGCGGTGGTGACGGCGCTCAAGAAGACCAACGGCGACACCAACACCAACAAGCTCATCAGCACCATGGAAGGCATGAGCTTCGACACGCCCAAGGGCAAGATGACCTTCCGCAAGGAAGACCACCAGGCGATGCAGTCGATGTACCACTTCAAGATCAAGGTCGACCCGGCGTTCGCCTGGGGCGTGCCGGAGCTGGTGCACGAGATCAAGCCCGAAGAGATGGACATCCCGATCAAGAACAAGCGCTGAGTCCGGCGCTTCCCGCCACCCGAACGCGGCGCCGCGCGCCGCCACCTTTTTCTTTCTCTTTCGCCCCGGATGGCCGCCGGGCGAAGCGCCAGTCTGCGTCCGCGCGGGCGGCGCGCTCCACGGCCGAGTCCTCGATCAGCCAAGCAGCGTTCTTACACCCATAACGGAAGGAGACAGCGATGCCAGCGATGAATTGGAACTGGAAGAGATTGGCCATGGCCGCGGCCATGGCGGTGGCCGCGCAGGGCGCGGCGGCGGCGGTGCCGCTGCCGGCGCTCGGCGCGAACCCGGCGGAGGTCAGCGTGTCCGGCCTGTCGGCCGGCGGCTTCATGGCGGTGCAACTGCACGTGGCCTATTCGGCCACCTTCAAGCGCGGCGCCGGCGTGGTGGCCGGCGGCCCGTACTACTGCGCCGAAGGCTCGGTGCTCAACGCCACCGGCCGCTGCATGACGCATGCGAGCAGCATCCCGGTGTCCACGCTCGTGAGCACCACCAACAGCTGGGCCGCCAGCGGCGCGATCGACCCGGTGTCGAACCTCACGGGCTCGAAGGTCTACCTGTTCTCGGGCACCTCCGACAACACGGTCAAGCAGCCGGTGATGGACGACCTGAAGACCTACTACCAGAGCTTCGTGCCGGCGGCCAACACGGTCTACAAGAACAACCTCGGCGCGGGCCACGCGATGGTCACCGACGACTACGGCGGCGCCTGCGCCACCACGGCCTCGCCCTACATCAACAACTGCGGCTTCGATCTCGCGGGCGAGATCCTCAAGCACCTCTACGGCCCGCTCAACGCGCGCAACAACGGCACGCTGGGCGGCAGCTTCACCGAGTTCAACCAGGGCGAGTTCTCGGGCGGCTCGGGCATGGCCGCCACCGGCTGGCTCTACACGCCCGCGGCCTGCGCGGCCGGCAGCGGCAACAGCTGCCGCGTGCACGTGGTGCTGCACGGTTGCAAGCAGAACTACACGGACGTGGGCGACCAGTACGTGAAGAAGACCGGCTACAACCGCTGGGCCGACACCAACAACATCGTGCTGGTCTATCCGCAGACCAGCACCGCGGCCACCAACAGCTGCTGGGACTGGTGGGGCTACGGCAGCGTCAACTACGCCAAGAAGTCCGGCCCGCAGATGGCGGCCGTCAAGGCCATGGTCGACCGCCTGACCGGCGGCGGAGGCGGCAGCGCGCTGCCCGCGCCCACCGGCGTGGGCACCTCGGGCGCGACCAGCAGCAGCATGGTCATCGGCTGGACCGCCGTGGCCGGCGCCAGCGGCTACAACGTCTACCGCGGCGGCAGCAAGGTCAACGCCTCGCCCGTGGCCGGCACCAGCTACACCGACACCGGCCTGGCGCCCTCGACCAGCTACAGCTGGACCGTGACCGGCCTGACCGCGGCCAATGTCGAGGGCGCGATGTCGACCGCCGCCACCGGCACCACCACCGGCGGCAGCGGCGGCGGCACCTGCTTCACCGCGAGCAACTACGCCCACACGGTGGCCGGCCGCGCCTATGCGCTGTGGGGCCTGACCTATGCCTACGGCTCAGGGCAATCGATGGGCCTGTGGAACATCTACGTGACCACCACGCTGAAGCAGACCGGCCCCAACTACTACGTGATCGGCAGCTGTTGAGGCCGGTCGACCTTCCTGGATTTTTCGTTTTCGCAATGACCAACGATGCTTGAGACCCGAGATCTGACCATCCGCTTCGGCGGGCACGTGGCCGTCAATGGCGTGAGCTGCGCATTCGCGCCGGGCACGCTGACGGCCATCGTCGGCCCGAACGGCGCGGGCAAGACCACCTACTTCAACCTGATCTCGGGCCAGCTCAAGGCGAGCGCGGGCACGGTGTCGCTCGACGGCCAGCCGCTGTCGGGGCTGTCGCCGTCGGCCCGCACCCGCGCCGGGCTGGGGCGGGCCTTCCAGCTCACCAACCTGTTCCCCAACCTCACGGTGCTGGAGAACGTGCGCCTCGCGGTGCAGGCCACGCGCGAGGGCGCGCACCGCCGCGGGCTCAACCTCTGGAGCATCTGGAGCGACCATGCGGCGCTGACCGCGCGCGCCGACGAGCTGTTGGCGCAGACCAACCTCAAGTCGCGCGAGCACGCCACCGTGGCCAGCCTGCCGCACGGCGACCAGCGCAAGCTCGAGGTGGCGCTGCTGATGGCGCTCGAGCCCAAGGTCTTCATGTTCGACGAGCCCACGGCCGGCATGAACGCGGCCGAGGCGCCCGTGATCCTCGACCTGATCCGCCAGCTCAAGCAGGACCGCAGCAAGACCATCCTGCTGGTCGAGCACAAGATGGACGTGGTGCGCGAGCTCGCCGACCGCATCATCGTGCTGCACAACGGCACGCTGGTGGCCGACGGCGATCCGGCCACCGTGATCGCCTCGCCGGTGGTGCAGGAAGCCTACCTGGGCATCGCGAAGGAGGCTGCCGCATGAGCACCAACCTGCTGAGCCTCGAGGGCGTGCACACGCACATCGGGGCCTATCACATCCTGCACGGCGTCGACCTCGCCGTGCCCAAGGGCCAGCTCACGATGCTGCTGGGCCGCAACGGCGCGGGCAAGACCACCACCCTGCGCACCGTCATGGGCCTGTGGCATGCGTCGCAGGGCAGGGTGCGCTTCGGCGAGCGCGACATCACGGCCCTGCGCACGCCGCAGATCGCCGAGCTGGGCATCGCCTACGTGCCCGAGAACATGGGCATCTTCTCCGACCTCACGGTGAAGGAGAACATGCTGCTGGCCGCGCGCGGCGCGAAGAACGCGCAGCAGATGGACGACACGCGCCTGCAGTGGATCTTCAAGCTGTTCCCAGCGGTCGAGAAGTTCTGGAACCACCCGGCGGGCAAGCTCTCGGGTGGCCAGAAGCAGATGCTGGCCGTGTCGCGCGCCATCGTCGAGCCGCGCGAGCTGCTGATCGTCGACGAGCCCAGCAAGGGCCTCGCGCCGGCCATCATCAACAACATGATCGACGCCTTCGACGAGCTCAAGCGCAGCGGCGTCACGATCCTGCTGGTGGAACAGAACATCAACTTCGCGCTGCGCCTCGGCGATGCGGTCGCGGTGATGGACAACGGGCGCGTGGTGCACAGCGGCTCGATGGCGGCCTTCGCGGCCGATGCGCAACTGCAGCAGTCGCTGCTGGGACTGGCCCTATGAAAATCGAATTCGACTGGAAGCCGCTGCTGCTGGTGCCCGTCCTCGCGCTGGTCGCGCTGCCGCTCACGGGCTCGTTCTCGACCTGGCTCACGCTCACGGTCGCGGGGCTCGCGATGGGCATGATCATCTTCATCATCGCCTCGGGCCTCACCTTGGTGTTCGGGCTGATGGACGTGCTGAACTTCGGCCACGGCGTGTTCATCGCGCTGGGCGCCTTCGTGGCCAGCAGCGTGCTCGGCCTGATGGGCGACTGGACCGGTTCGCAGGAACTGTGGCGCAACCTGGTGGCGGTCTTCCCGGCCATGCTGGTCGCGATGGCGGTGGCCGGCGCGGTCGGCCTGGCCTTCGAGCGCTTCATCGTGCGGCCGGTCTACGGCCAGCACCTGAAGCAGATCCTCATCACGATGGGCGGCATGATCATCGGCGAGGAACTGATCAAGGTGATCTGGGGCCCGGCGCAGGTTCCGCTGCCGTTGCCCGAGGCGCTGCGCGGCTCGCTGCTGGTGGGCGACGCGGCGATCAGCAAGTACCGGCTGCTCGCGGTGGCGGTGGGCGTGGTGGTGTTCGGCCTGCTGGCCTGGACCCTGAGCCGCACCAAGATCGGCCTGCTGATCCGCGCCGGCGTGCAGGACCGCGAGATGGTCGAGTCGCTCGGCTACCGCATCGGCCGCCTGTTCGTCGGCGTGTTCGTGGTCGGCAGCGCGCTGGCCGGGCTGGGCGGCGTGATGTGGGGCCTGTTCCAGCAGAACCTGGTGCCGCAGATGGGCGCGCAGGTCAACGTGCTGATCTTCATCGTCATCATCATCGGCGGCCTCGGCTCCACCGGCGGCGCGCTGCTCGGCGCGCTGCTCGTGGGCCTGATGACCAACTACATCGGCTTCGTGCTGCCCGCGCTCACGCAGTTCGCGAGCATCTTCCTGATGGTGGCGGTGCTGCTGTGGCGTCCGCAGGGCGTGTATCCGGTGGCGAACCGCTGAGGACCGAGCCATGTTCCTGAAACGACTCCTCTCCAACGACATGCCCCGAAGCCGCCTGCTGGCCGTGCTGCTGGTGGCGCTGTTCCTCGCGCTGGCCTTCGCGCCCTTCCTGTTCCCGGGCGTGAAGGCGCTCAGCGTCGCGGCCAAGATCCTGGTGTTCGTGGTGCTGGTCGCGAGCTTCGACCTGCTGCTGGGCTACACCGGCATCGTGAGCTTCGCCCACACCATGTTCTTCGGCATCGGCGCCTACGGCATCGCGATCTCGGCCTCGCGGCTCGGGCCCGACTGGGGCGCGGTGCTGGTGGGCCTGGGGGCCTCGCTCGCGGTCTCGCTGGTGCTCTCGTTCGCCATCGGCCTGTTCTCGCTGCGGGTGCGCGCGATCTTCTTCGCGATGATCACGCTGGCCGTGGCCTCGGCCTTCCAGACGCTGGCCTCGCAGCTGTCGGACTTCACCGGCGGCGAGGACGGCCTGACCTTCAAGCTGCCCGAGCTGATCTCGCCGAGCTTCGAGTTCGCGGAGGAACCCTTCCTCGGCGTCTCGCTCGACGGTCGTCTGCTGTGCTATTACCTGCTGTTCGTGGCGGCCGTGGTGCTGGTGCTGGCGATGCTGCGCATCGTCAACTCGCCCTTCGGCCGCGTGCTGCAGGCGATCCGCGAGAACGAGTTCCGCGCCGAGGCGATCGGCTACCGCGTGGTGGTCTACCGCACCACGGCCGCGGTGCTGTCGGCGCTGTTCGCCACGCTGGCCGGCGCCATGCTCGCGATCTGGCTGCGCTACAACGGCCCCGACACCTCGCTGAGCTTCGAGATCATGGTCGACGTGCTTCTGATCGTGGTGATCGGCGGCATGGGCACGATCTACGGCGCGGCCATCGGCGCCGTGCTGTTCGTGGTCGCGCAGAGCTATCTGCAGGATCTGCTTCGCATGGGCAGCGAGGCCGCGAGCGGCCTGCCGTGGCTGGCGGCGCTGCTGTCGCCCGACCGCTGGCTGCTGTGGCTCGGCGTGCTGTTCGTGCTGTCCGTCTATTACTTCCCCACCGGCATCGTCGGCAAGCTGCGGGCCCGCCGCGCGAATGCCGCGTGAGGCCGCGCGATGAGCGACTCCATGACTTCCCGCATCGTTCCTTCCTCCCACTATGCACGGCTCGCGGGCCGCGAGATCCACTGGCTGGACTGGCCCACGGCCGAGCCCGACCCGCAGGTGCTGATCGCCTGGCACGGCCTGGCGCGCACCGGCCGCGACATGGACGAGCTGGCCGAGCACTTCGCCGCGCGCGGCTTCCGCGTGATCTGCCCCGACACCATCGGCCGCGGCCTGAGCCAGTGGAGCCCGCTGCCCGACGAGGAGTACCGGCTCGCGTTCTATGCGCAACTGGCCGAGGCGCTGTGCGACGAGCTGCAGCTCGAGCGCGTGCACTGGGTCGGCACCTCGATGGGTGGCGCGATCGGCACCGTCTGCGCCGCGGGCCTGTTCGCGCCGCGCATGAAGGCGCGCATCGCGAGCCTGGTGCTCAACGACAACGCGCCCGAGCTCGCACAGGCCGCGATCGAGCGCATCCGCGCCTATGCCGGCAACCCGCCGGCCTTCGACACGGTGAGCGAGCTCGAGACCTTCTTCCGTGGCGTCTACAAGCCCTATGGCTGGCTCAGCGACGCGCAGTGGCGCCGGCTCGCCGAGACCTCGACGCGCCGGCTGCCCGACGGTCGCGTCACGCCGCACTACGACCCGGCCATGGTGCGCCAGTTCAGCACGCGCGAGGACGACTACCTGATCTGGCCGCACTACGACGTCATCGAGGCGCCGGTGCTGTGCCTGCGCGGCGCCGAGTCCGACCTGGTGCTGCCCGAGGTGGTCGAGGCCATGCGGCATCGCGGCCCGGGCGCGGCGGGGCGGCTCGAGGTGGTCGAGATCCAGGGCTGCGGCCACGCGCCCGCGCTCAACGTGCCCGAACAACTGGAGTGCATCGAAGGGTTTATTCGCGCCGCCGGCCGCTGAGGGGACGGCGGCCTCCACAATCGCCGCCGGTCATCACCCACAGCAACACACAGAGGCATTCGCACCATGGCGCTTTCGATGTACGACATTTCCGTGCCGGTCTTCACCCGCGGGCTGGCCCAGCTCCGCCACGTGCTCGGCAAGGGCCTGGCCCATGCGCAGGCCAACGGCATCGATCCCTCGACCCTGGTCGATGCGCGCCTCGCGCCCGACATGCTCACGCTGGCCGGCCAGGTGCAGCGCGCGAGCGATGCCTGCAAGCTCGGCACCGCGCGCATCGCGGGCGTGACCGCGCCCAGCTTCCCCGACGAGGAGAAGAGCTACGACGAGCTGCTGGTGCGCATCGCGAAGACCGAGGAGTTCCTGCTCGGCGTGGACCGCGCGCAGATCGACGGCCACGAGGAGCGCCCGGTGGTCATCACCGCGCGCGGCACCGAGGTGCATTTCACCGCGCAGCGCTACCTGCTGCAGTTCGCGCTGCCCAACTTCTTCTTCCACGCCACCACCGCCTACGACGTGCTGCGCAACGCCGGCGTGCCGGTGGGCAAGATGGACTATCTCGGCAAGTTTTGAAGCCGCGAAGGCCGGCGGCCCCGACCCTGGTCTTTACGCCGCCGGGACAAACTTCAAATTGCCGTGACACCTGCGCAGGCACGGCGCGTGCCGCGAACAATCGCGTCTGACCGCTGTCGGTCTGACATTCGAGCGAGGTTCGCGATCATGAACATGTTGTCCAGAAGGGCGTTCTCGGGGCTGGCCGTCGGCGCTTCCGCGTTCGTGGCGGCCGTGGGCGGCGGATGGCCGGTGCGAAGCGCGCTGGCCGTGTCGCCGGGCCTGCGCGACTATGGCAAGGCCCCCGAGTTCGCGGGCATCGACAAGTGGCTCAACTCGGAGCCGCTCACCCTGCGGGGGCTGGCCGGCAAGGTGGTGCTGGTCGATTTCTGGACCTACTCCTGCATCAACTGCATCCGCACGCTGCCGCACGTGGTGCGCTGGTACGAGAAGTACAAGGACCAGGGCTTCGTGGTGGTGGGCGTGCATTCGCCCGAGTTCGCCTACGAGAAGTCGACGCGCAACGTGCAGGACGCGATCGAGCGCTTCGGCATCCGCTACCCGGTGGCGCAGGACAACGGCTTCACCACCTGGAAGGCCTACGACAACCAGTACTGGCCCGCGTTCTATCTGGTCGACGCCAAGGGGCAGGTGATGCGGCGGCATTTCGGCGAGGGCGAATACGCCGAGATGGAAGCCGCGATCGAGGCGCTGCTGGCGCGCCGGGCCGCGAGCTGAGCGCAGCACCGGCGGCAGCTCATGGCTTGCGTGCGCGGATCGAATACATCAGCGGAATGCGCGGCATGCCCTCGGGCGGCGCCATGCGGCGGCCGCCGATGTCGCGCATGCCCTCGAAGGGCTTCCAGCCATTGGCGTACGGGTACTCGTCGAGCCGCTCGATGACCAGCCCGGCCTGCGACAGCGCGGTCGTCACCTGGCCCAGGCCCCAGGTGAATTCGAAGCTCGGGTGCGGGTTGCTGAAGTTCTCCACGCCGCGCTCGTAGCCTTCGCGCACGAGGCCGTCGCCCGATGCGGCCACGTAGTCGCCCACGCCTTCCTCGGGCACGGGGGCCTCGTTGAAGTAGTCGTAATGGAACTTCCAGGCCGGGTCGAACACCAGCGCGAACGGATGGAACTCGACGAAGACGAAGCGGCCGCCGGGCGCGAGCAACTGCGCCACGCCGCGTGCCCAGGCCGCGATGTCGGAGAGCCAGCACAGCGTGCCGTACGAGCAGAACACGATGTCGTGGCGCTCGCCGCGTGCCTGCGCGTCGCGGAAGTAGTCGTAGACGTCCGAGCGGACGAAGCGCGCCGCGATGCCCGACTGTTGCGAGAGCCGGGTGGCGAAGTCGATGGCCTCGTCGGAGATGTCGACGCCCGTCACCTCGGCGCCGAGGCGCGCGATGCTCAGGCTGTCCTGTCCGGCATTGCATTGCAGGTGCAGCACCGACAGGCCCTTCACCTCGCCGAGCAGTTCGGCCTCCTCGGGGAACAGGGTGGAGCCGCCATCGCGGAAGAAGGCCGCCTGGTCGCCCTTGTGGCTGTTGTGCGCGAGCGTGGCCGCATTCCACGAGAGGCGGTTGGCCTCGTGCAGCTCGGGCTTCATCGCGTGCTCCAGCCCGCGAGATGGCGCTCGGCGATGTCGGCGAGCGCGTCGATCCAGGCCGGGCCGTCGTTGAGGCAGGGGATGTAGCTGAACCGCTCGCCGCCCGCATGCAGGAAGGCCTCGCGGCCTTCCATCGCGATCTCCTCGAGCGTCTCGAGGCAGTCGGCCGGAAAGCCGGGGCAGGCCACGTCGACGCGCTTCACGCCCGCGGCGCCGAGTTCGCGCAGTGTGGGTTCGGTGTAGGGCTCGAGCCATTTGGCCTTGCCGAAGCGCGACTGGAAGGTCACGCGGTAGTGCGCGGGCGCGAGGCCCAGGCGCGCGGCGAGCAGGCGCGCGGTCTCGAGGCACTGCGACTGGTAGGGATCGCCGAGCTCGATGTTGCGCGCGGGAATGCCGTGGAAGCTCAGCAGCAGCACCTCGCCGCGGCCCTGGTCCTGCCAGTGCGCCTCGATGCGCCGTGCCAGCGCCTCGATGTAGCCGGGGTCGTCGTGGAACTGGTTGACGAAGCGGAACTCGGGCACGCTGCGCTGCGTGCGGCTCCAGTCGTTGACGGCATCGATCACGCTCGCGGTGGTGGTGGCCGAGTACTGCGGATAGCCCTGCAGCACGAGCACGCGCTCGACGCCTTCGGCCTGCAGCGCATCGAGCCGCGCGCCGATCGACGGGTTGGCATAGCGCATCGCATCGCGCACCGCCACGCGGTGGCCGCGCCGGCCCAGCGTGTCGCCCAGGCGCTGCGCCTGCCGTTCGCTCCAGACCTTGAGCGGCGAGCCCTCGGGCAGCCAGATGCTCGCGTACTTGGCGGCCGACTTCGCGGGCCGCACGCGCAGGATGATGCCGTGCAGGATCGGCAGCCAGAGCAGGCGCGGGATCTCGACCACGCGCGGGTCGCCGAGGAAGTCCGCGAGATAGCTGCGCACGGCGCTGGCGGTGGGGGCATCGGGCGAGCCCAGATTGCACCAGAGGACGGCGGTGCTGCGGTGGTCGTTGCCGGGGGCGAGCGAGGGACTTGGAGGCATGCGATATTCTCGGGCATGACTTCCGACCCCACGGTCCCCGCGAGCAGCGCGCCGCTCGATCTCAAGCGCATCAGCGCCATCACCCTCGACCTCGACGACACCCTCTGGCCGATCTGGCCGACCATCGAACGCGCGGAGGCCGTGCTGCGTGCCTGGCTGCTGCGCGAGGCGCCGAAGACGGCCGCGCTGCTGGTCACGCCGGGCGTGCTGCGCGAACTGCGCGAAGCCACGGCCAAGGAGCGCTCCGACCTCGCGCACGACCTCAGCGCGCTGCGCCGCGAATCGATACGCACCGCGCTGCGCCGCGCGGGCGAGGACCCGGCGCTGGCCGATCCGGCCTTCGATGCCTTCTTCGCCGAGCGCCAGCGCGTGACGCTCTACGACGATGCGCTGCCCGCGCTCAAGTGGCTCAGCGAACGCTATCCGCTGGTGGCGGTGTCGAACGGCAATGCCGACATCCACAAGACCGGCGTGGCGCGCTGGTTCCGCACCGCCTTCAATGCGCGCGCCTTCGGCAGCGGCAAGCCGCATGCGCCGATCTTCCGCGCGGCCGCGGCCTCGGTCGGCCTGCTGCCCAAGGACGTGCTGCACGTGGGCGACGATGCCGAGCTCGACGTGGTGGGCGCGCTCAACGCCGGCATGCAGGCCGCCTGGCTGGTGCGCGACGAGCGGCCCTGGGTGAATGGCGCGCGGCCGCAGCTGATCGTGCCGAACCTGCACGCGCTCTGTGTGGCGCTCGGCGCCTGATCCTCAGGCGAAGACCGGACGGAAGAAGCTGCGCTCGTAGCTGAGGAAGCAGCGCGTTTCCTCGGCATAGCGGAAGGCGGCCTGGCAGTCGGCGTCCTGCATCGAGTCGGCGCGGTACTGCTCGTAGGCCGCGAGGCTGGGAAAGCTGAACATCGCGAGCGCCACATTGCTGACGCCTTCGGAAGGCAGGAAGTAGCCGTGGTGCTTGCCGCCGAACTTCTCGACCAGCGGGATCCAGAGCTTGCCGTAGTGCTCGAACTCCTTGAGCTTGTAGGGGTCGACGATGTAGCGCAGGTAGCAGGTGACCATGGTGCGTGACGGGGAGGATGGGCCGTGAGGGCAATTTCCGCCGCGGCTGCGGCGAACGGGTGGCCCGACTATAGTTTTGCTTCCCCGGCCTGCGGCGCGAGCGCGCCGCGCGAAAGCTCCCCATGCATCTGTCCAACTGGCTCCTCTTCTGCGGCGTGACCCTGCTCGTCGCCTTCACGCCCGGCCCCGCGGTGCTGCTGGCGGTGTCGAACTCGATGTCCGTGGGGCCGCGCCGCGCGATGATCAGCTCGCTGGGCAATGCGACCGGGCTCTTCATGGTGTCGGCCGCCGCGATGGCCGGGCTGGGCGTGGTGCTCTCGACCTCGGCCCATGCCTTCATGGTGCTGAAGCTGGCCGGCGCGGCCTACCTGATCTACCTCGGCATCAAGCAGTGGCGCAGCCAGGGCAGCGTGTTCGCCGACCTACAGGGTGCCGCGGCGGCGGGCTCGCCGCGTTCGAGCTGGCGCCTGTTCGGCCATGGCCTGACGGTGGCGCTGACCAACCCGAAGAGCATCCTGTTCTTCTCGGCGCTGTTCCCGCAGTTCCTCACGCAGGACGCACCGATCGCCACCCAGTTCGCGGTGCTGACCACCACCTTCGCCGCGGCCTCGGTGCTGTCGCACGCCTTCTACGTACTGCTCGCGCGCCTGCTGCGCAAGCAGCTGTCGGACCCGCGCCGCACGCGGCTGTTCAACAAGGTCTCGGGTGGCGCCTTCGTGCTGCTGGGGCTTAGCCTGCTGCGACTGCGCAACAAGACAGCGGCTTAATCGAGGCCGAAGCGTTCGCGCAGCGCGGCGCAGAAGTTGGCCGTGCCGCTCAGCGAGAAGGCCAGGGTCTCGAAACGCGCATCATCGCGCGTGTGCTGCAGGTCGTGGTCCCAGGTCGCCCCTTCGTCGAGCGCGCCGCGCGCATCGGGAAAGGCGGCCTCGGCCCAGGCCAGCACCCGGTCGATCTCGGCTTGCACCTCGCCCAGGCGCTCGGGCGCGATCGAGGCCATTGCATCGAAGCTGCCATGGCCGTCGGCGTCCTCGCTGTAGTCGAAGTCGAGGTAGCGCAGCTCGCTGCTCATGCCGTCGCCCTTGCCGCGGCCAGGCCGCTGAGCACCGCGCCCTCGAGCGTGGCGGGGTAGGGGCCTGCCACATAGTCGCCGCAGGCCAGCAGGCCGGGCGCGATGGTGGCCGGTGGCCGTGCCAGTCCAGGCGTGCACGCGAAGGTCGCGCGCTTCTCGACCACGGTCTGCACGACCCGCAGGTCGGCCTGGCCCAGTTGCGCGGCCGCCTGCGCGAGCGCCTGCGTCTCGAGCAGCTCGCGCGGCGTCTCGTTGGCGCTCACGACCATCGCGAGCACGCCGGGCAGGCCGCAGAGCCGGTCCTTGTCGAACACGAACTGGGCCGGTGCCGTGGCCGGGTCGCTGCGCAGCGCGAGCATCGGTTCGGCCAGCGGCGTGGCGCCGCGCAGGTAGATCGTGGCGATGGCCTCGAAGCGCAGCGCCTCGGTGCATGCGCACCAGGCCTCGGCCGACAGGCCGCTGGCGCGCACCAGCCGGGCGGCATCCCAGGGCGCGCAGGCCAGCACCACGCGGTCGAAAGCTTCGCCGTCGACGCGCCAGGCCTTCGCCTCGGGCGCGATCGTGCGCACGCGCTGGCCGATGCGCAGGCTCGCGGCATGCGCGCGCAGCCAGGCGAGTGCCGCATCGGGCAGCAGCGCGCCGAGGTCGGCGCGCGGCAGCAGCAGGTCGGCGCCGCCGCTGCCGCTGAAGAGGGCATCGTTGAGCACGCGCAGGAAGACCTGGCCGCTCGATTGCGCAACGGGCGTGTTGAGCGCCGAGACGCACAGCGGCTCGATCAGCTCCTGCATCACGCGCGGCGTGAGGCCCGCGCAGAGCTCGGCCACGGTGGTCGAGGCGTCGCAGCGAAAGCCCTTGAGGCGCCAGCCGATCGCGGAGCGCAGCAGCGCGGACTTGTCGCGCCAGGTCCAGCCGCGCGCCTGGAAGATGCCCACCAGCAGGTCGAGCGGCGCGGGCAGCCGCGGCAACTGCAGGCCGCCGCCATCGGCGAAGCGCAGCGACAGCGGCAGGCGCAGCAGCGCCCGCTCGGGATCGACGCCGACGTCGCGCATCAGCTGCAGCGTGGCGGCGTAGGCGCCGATCAGGATGTGCTGGCCGTTGTCGAGCGCCATGCCGTGCATGTCGTCGACGCGGCGCGCGCGGCCGCCAGCGTTGGGCGCGGCCTCGAACAGGGTGACCGCATGGCCCTGGCGCACGGCCTCGACCGCGCAGGCCAGGCCGGCCCAGCCGGCGCCGACGACCGCCAGCCTCACAGCCGGCCCAGCGCCTGCACCTTCCAGGCCAGCCACAGCTTGCGCACGGGCGTGAGGCTCACGCGCTGGTTCAGCACCTGGAAGTCGTCGCGCTCGATCTCGCGCAGCAGGGTGCGGTAGATGCTGGCCATCATCAGGCCGGGCTTCTGCGCGCGGCGGTCGGCCGCGGGCAGCAGTGCCAGCGCCTCGTCGTAGGCGGCATGGGCGCGCTGCGCCTGGAACTTCATCAGCGCGACGAAGCGCTCGGAATGCACGCGGTTGAGGATCTCGTGCGCCTTGACCTCGTGCTTCTGCAGGTCGTTGACCGGCAGGTAGATGCGTCCGCGCAGGGCGTCCTCGCCCACGTCGCGAATGATGTTGGTGAGCTGCAGCGCGAGGCCGAGCTTGTGCGCGTAGGCGGTGGTCTGCGCCTCGGTCTGGCCGAAGATGCGCGCCGCCACCTCGCCCACCACGCCCGCCACCAGGTGGCAGTAGCGCGCGAGGCCGGGGAAGTCGAGGTAGCGGGTCTGCTCGAGGTCCATCTGGCAGCCCTCGATGACCTGGTCGAGCTGGCGCGCCTCGATGCCGTAGGCCGACACGTGCGGCATCAGCGCCTGCATCACCGGATGGCGCGGCGTGCCCGCGAAGGCCTGGGCCACCTCGGTGCGCCACCAGGCGAGCTTGGTGGCGGCCACGCCGGGGTCGCTGACCTCGTCGACCACGTCGTCGACCTCGCGGCAGAAGGCGTAGAAGGCGGTGATGGCCGCGCGCCGCGGCTTGGGAAGGAACAGGAAGGCGTAATAGAAACTGCTGCCCGAGGCGGCGGCCTTGTCTTGCACGTATTGCTCGGGATTCATCGGGAGGGCGCTGCGTTCATGGGCCGTGATTGTCTCCGCATCCGCAGCGCCTTCCAGAGCAGCACGGGGGCATCGGCCTTGCCGATCGTGGGTCGCTGCGTGAAGCTGTCGAAGCCCAGGTCCTCGATCTTGTCGAGGATGCGCAGGCCGCCCTGCACGACCAGGCGCAGCTCCCAGCCGGCGCGTCCCGGCAGGCGGTGCACCAGCGGCGCGCCCTGGTGCATCAGCTCGCGGGCCCAGAACGACACCACCGAGATCAGATTGATCGCCTCCTGCGGCGGCGGGTAGGTGGGCGAGAGCGGCGCGAACACCTTGAAGTGCTGGCGCGTGAAGCCGCGCCGGGCGCAGTCGGTCATCGGGAAGTAGAAGCGCCCGCGCGGCAGGTCCACGCTCGGGTCCTGCCAGAAATTGATGAGTTGCAGCGCGCTGCAGATGGCGTCGCTCTGCGCGAGCGAGGGCGCGTCGTGCACGCCGTACAGGTGCAGCAGCAGCCGGCCCACGGGGTTGGCCGAGCGGCGGCAGTAGTCGAGCAACTCCTCGCGGTCGGCGTAGTCGCTGCCGTCGCGGGTCTTCACGATGTCCTGCATGAAGGCGTCGAGCAGGTCGGCCAGCAGGCTTTCGGGCAGGCCGAAGGCTTCGATGTTGTGGGCCAGCGGGCCGAACACCCCGGCCCAGCGCCCGGCCGGGTCGACCCGGCCCTGGGCCGCATCGGCCAGCGCGGCACGGTAGGCGTGCAGCTCGGCCAGGCGCTGTGCGGGCGTGGCCTGGCCCTCGTCGGCGATGTCGTCGGCCGTGCGCGCGAAGTGGTAGATGGCCGCGATCGGCGCGCGCAGCCGCGGCGGGCACAGCCACGAGGCCACGGGAAAATTCTCGTAGTGCGTCGGGGCGGCGGCGGCGAGGGGGGGAGGGGGCGTCTGGGACACGCTGCGATTGTCAACCAGCACGGCTATGCTCCCGGCGTCCCCACTCTCGATTCTTGCCCCATGAATGCACCGGCCAGGACTTCCACCGCGCAAGGCGACGCGGCGCACCCGGCCGGCAAGGGCCTGGTCGTGATCGCGGCGCTCGGCGTCGTGTTCGGCGACATCGGCACCTCGCCGCTGTACGCCTTCAAGGAAACGCTCAACCCGGAGCACGGCGTGCCGTTCTCGCCCGACGCGGTGCTGGGCCTGCTGTCGCTGATCTTCTGGGGCCTGCTGTTCGTGGTGACGCTCAAGTACGTGGTGTTCGTGCTGCGCGCCGACCACGACGGCGAGGGCGGCATCCTGGCGCTGCAGGCGCTGGCGCGCAATGCCGCCACGCGCATCGGCGCCAAGCCCTGGCTCGGCCACCTGATCGGACTGCTCGGCCTGGTGGGCGCGGCCATGTTCTACGGCGACAGCCTGATCACGCCGGCGATCTCGGTGCTGTCGGCGGTCGAGGGGCTGGAGGTGCGCGCGCCGATGCTCGAGCGCGCGGTGCTGCCGATCACGGTGGTGATCCTGATCGCGCTGTTCGCGGTGCAGAAGAAGGGCACCGGCGCGGTCGGCAAGGTGTTCGGGCCGGTGATGCTGCTGTGGTTCGTGGTGATCGGCGTGGCCGGGCTGCTGCAGGTGCTGGCCCAGCCGCAGGTGCTGGCGGCGCTCGATCCGCGCCGTGCCGTGCTGTTCCTGGTCGAGCACCGGCTGCAGTCGCTGGCGGTGCTGGGGGCGGTGTTCCTGGCCTTCACCGGCGGCGAGGCGCTGTATGCCGACATGGGCCACTTCGGCGCGCGGCCGATCCGGCTCGCCTGGCTGTTCATCGCGCTGCCGGGGCTGGTGCTCAACTACTTCGGCCAGGGCGCGCTGGTGCTGGCCAACCCGGCGGCGATCGACAACCCCTTCTTCCGGCTCTTTCCGGCCTGGGGCGTGCTGCCGATGGTGCTGCTCGCCGCGATGGCGACGGTGATCGCCTCGCAGGCGGTGATCTCGGGCGCCTTCTCGCTCACGGCGCACGCGATGCGCATGGGCTACCTGCCGCGCATGCGCGTGATCCAGACCTCGGGCACGGCCATCGGCCAGATCTACGTGCCGACCGTCAACTGGCTGCTGATGGTGGGCGTGCTGCTGCTGGTGCTGGGCTTCCGCAGCTCGAGCGCGCTGTCGGCCGCCTACGGCATCGCGGTGTCGATCACCATGGTCACGACCACCCTGCTGGCCGGCATCGTGGCCTGGGGGCTGTGGCGCTGGAACAAGCCCGCGGTGGCGCTGGGCGTGGCGGCCTTCGCGGCGGTCGATCTGACCTTCGTGGTCGCCAACAGCCTCAAGGTGGCCGAGGGCGGCTGGCTCACGCTGGCGGTGGCGGCGGGCGTGATGCTGCTGTTCACCACCTGGGCCAAGGGGCGGCGCCTGGGGCTGGAGGCGGCCGCGGCCGAGAGCCTGCCGCTGCGGCCCTTCTTCGAGTCGCTGGCCCACCACATGCCGCACCGGGTGCAGGGCACGGCGGTGTTCCTCAATGTCAACGTCACGTCGGTGCCGCATGCGCTGCTGCACAACCTCAAGCACAACCAGGTGCTGCACGAGCAGGTGATCGTGCTGCGCGTGCTGCCCTGCGACACGCCGCGCGTCGACGCGCGCCTGCGCATCGAGGCCGAGTCGCTGATGACCGGCATCTGGGTCGTGACCGCGCGCCACGGCTTCATGGAACGGCCCGACGTGCCCGAGTTCATCCGCATCCTGGCCTACCAGAAGACGCTGGCGATCGACTCGATGAAGACCTCGTACTTCGTCTCGCGCGCCTCGGTGGGCGAGGAGAACCTGCCGGGCCTCAGCCCGATCCGGCGCGCGCTGTTCGGCTGGCTGCAGCGCAACGCGGGGCGCGCCTCGGACTACTTCGAGCTACCCGACAACCGGCTGGTGGAAATGGGCCAGCGGACCTGAGCGCCGGCACCGCCTCCCGCCGGCGTTAATGACCGGCGGGTAATTGACAGCGGTTCACGTTTACCCTAGATTACTAACCGGTGGGTCATTAAAGACCCGGTTCGTTCCTTCCAGGGTGTCTCATGACCGCCTCCCAATCCATCTTCTCGCTCGACCGCGCGGCCGCCTGGCTGCTGGTTCCCGCCCTCGTGGCCCTGGCCGCCTGCTCGCCGTCCAAACCCGCGGAGGAACCGGTCCGCGCGGTCAAGCTGGTGACCGTGGGCACCAGCGAATTCGATGCCCAGCCCGAGTTCTCGGCCGAGGTGCGGGCGCGCGTCGAGTCGCGCCTGGGCTTCCGCGTGGCGGGCAAGATCACGCGCCGCCAGGCCGAGCTCGGCCAGCGCGTGCAGGCCGGCCAGGTGCTGGCCCAGCTCGATCCGCAGGACTACCGGCTGGCCGCCGAGGCGGCCCGTGCCCAGCAGGCCGCGGCGCTGACCAACCGCGACCTGGCCGCGGCCGACCTCAAGCGCTACCGCGAGCTGCGCGAGCAGAACTTCATCAGCGGCGCCGAACTCGAGCGCCGCGAATCGACCTGGAAGGCGGCGCAGGCCCAGCTCGAGCAGGCGCAGGCCCAGCTCTCGTCGCAGGGCAACCAGGCCGCCTACACCACGCTGGTGGCCGACGTGGCCGGCGTCATCACCGCCATCGAGGCCGAGCCGGGCCAGGTGGTGCAGGCCGGCACGCCGGTGGTGCGGATCGCGCAGGACGGCGCGCGCGACGTGGTGTTCGCGGTGCCCGAGGACCGCGCGGGCCTGATCAAGCCCGGCTCGGCGGTCGCGGTGCGCGGCTGGTCGGGCGGCGAGGAACTGCAGGGCCAGGTGCGCGAGGTGGCGGCCAGCGCCGACGCCGTGACGCGCACCTTCACCGTGAAGGTGGCGATCGATGCCGCCAGCGCGCCCGCGCTCGGCGCCACGGTCTATGCGCGGCCGCAGGCGCTCGCGCGCAGCGGCCCGGCCGTCGTCAAGCTGCCGACCAGCGCGCTGCGCCAGGAAGGCAAGGGCACGGCCGTGTGGGTGCTCGACAAGTCGACCATGACCGTGCGCTCGCAGCCGGTGCAGGTGGCGACCGCCGACGGCAACGAGGCCGTGATCGGCGCCGGCGTCACGCCCGGCATGCAGGTGGTGGTGGCCGGGGTGCACGTGCTGTCGCCGGGCCAGAAGGTCACGATCTACCAGCCGCGTGAAGCGGCGGCGGGCGGTGCGGACGCGGGCAGTGCCACGCAGGGCGTCGCGCCCGTGGCCGCCAACAAGAAGGAGATCGCAGCGGGTGCCGGCAAATGAGCGGCGCTGACAAGGCGAACCACGGCGCCGAGCCGGGCGCCCGCGCGGGCGGCTTCAATCTCTCGAAATGGGCGCTCGACCACGCGCCGCTCACGCGCTACCTGATGCTGGTGCTGATGCTGCTGGGCGCCTTCGCCTACTTCCAGCTCGGGCAGGACGAGGATCCGCCCTTCACCTTCCGCGCGATGGTGGTGCGTACCTACTGGCCCGGCGCCACCGCGCAGCAGGTGGCCGAGCAGGTCACCGACAAGCTCGAGCGCACGCTGCAGGAGGCGCCGTACGCCGACAAGATCCGCAGCTACTCCAAGCCCGGCGAGTCGCAGATCATCTTCCAGATCAAGGACTCCTCGAAGGCGAGCGAGGTCGCCAACGTCTGGTACACGGTGCGCAAGAAGATCGGCGACATGCGCGGCACCCTGCCCGCGGGCGTGCAGGGGCCGTTCTTCAACGACGACTTCGGCGATGTCTACGGCGTGATCTACGCGCTCGAGAGCGAGGGCTTCAGCTACGCCGAGCTCAAGACCCTGGCCGACGATGTGCGCCAGCAGCTGCTGCGCGTGAAGGACGTGGCCAAGGTCGACCAGTTCGGCGTGCAGGACGAGAAGGTCTTCATCGAGATCTCGCAGAAGCGCCTGGCGCAGCTGGGCCTCGACTTCAACGCCGTGCTGCAGCAGCTCGGCTCGCAGAACGCGGTCGAGAGCGCCGGCACGATCCAGTCGCCGCTCGACGTGGTGCAGGTGCGCGTGGGCGGCCAGTTCACCAACGTCGACCAACTGCGCGAGATGCCGATCCGCGGCAGCTCGGGCAACCAGCTCAAGCTCGGCGACATCGCCGAGATCCGCCGCGGCTACATCGATCCGCCCGCGGTCAAGGTGCACCACCAGGGCAAGGAAGTGATCGCGCTCGGCGTGTCGATGACCAAGGGCGGCGACATCATCGCCTTGGGCAAGGCACTGCGCGCGGCCACCGTGAGCATCGACAAGCAGCTGCCGCTGGGCGTGAAGCTCGCGCAGGTGCAGGACCAGCCCGTCGCCGTGGCGAGCTCGGTCAACGAGTTCGTGCGCGTGCTGATCGAGGCCGTGGCCATCGTGCTGGCGGTCAGCATCATCTCGCTGGGCCTGCACAAGGGCGGGCGCTTCGGCTGGTACATCGACATGCGCCCGGGCCTGGTGGTGGCGATCACCATCCCGCTGGTGCTGGCCGTGACCTTCCTGGCGATGAACTACTTCGGCATCGGGCTGCACAAGATCTCGCTGGGCTCGCTGATCATCGCGCTGGGCCTGCTGGTGGACGACGCGATCATCGCGGTCGAGATGATGGTGCGGAAGATGGAGGAGGGCTACGACAAGGTCCGCGCCGCCACCTTCGCCTACGACGTGACGGCCAAGCCCATGCTCACCGGTACGCTGATCACCGCCGCGGGCTTCCTGCCGATCGGCATCGCCAAGTCGGTGACCGGCGAATACACCTTCGCGATCTTCGCCGTGACGGTGATCGCGCTGGTGCTGTCGTGGATCGTCTCGGTGTACTTCGTGCCGTACCTGGGCACCTTGCTGCTCAAGGTGAAGCCACACGACCCCGACGCGCCGCCGCACGAGCTGTTCGACACGCCGTTCTACAACGCCTTCCGCCGCGCGGTGAACTGGTGCGTGCAGCACCGCTGGCTGACCATCGGCGCCACCGTGCTGATCTTCGCGCTCGGCATCGTCGGCATGGGCAAGGTGCAGCAGCAGTTCTTCCCCGACTCGAGCCGGCCCGAGATCCTGGTCGACATCTGGTTCCCCGAGGGCACCTCGTTCCAGGCCAACGAGG
Organism: Variovorax sp. GW821-FHT09B01; assembly: GCF_059418345.1. Taxonomy (NCBI): domain Bacteria; kingdom Pseudomonadati; phylum Pseudomonadota; class Betaproteobacteria; order Burkholderiales; family Comamonadaceae; genus Variovorax; species Variovorax sp. GW821-FHT09B01. Next base: position 86,482 of record NZ_JBWKPQ010000002.1, read on the forward strand.
AAGTGGCGAAGCGGGTCGAGCAGCGCATCCTCAAGGAAGCGGGCGTGAAGACCGTCAGCACCTGGATCGGCTCGGGCGTGCCGCGCTTCTACCTGCCGCTGGACCAGGTGTTCCCGCAGTCCAACGTCTCGCAGCTGATCGTGCTGGCGAGCGACCTCAAGGTGCGCGAGACGCTGCGGCTGTCGCTGCCCGGCCTGCTGGCGCAGGAATTCCCCGAGGTGCGCGGCCGCGTGAAGCTGCTGCCCAACGGGCCGCCGGTGCCGTACCCGGTGCAGTTCCGCGTGATCGGCACCGACCCGACGCAGCTGCGCGCGCACGCCGACGAGGTCAAGGCCGTGCTGCGCGAGAACGCCAACATGCGCGGCGTGAACGACAACTGGAACGAGTCGGTGAAGGTGATCCGCCTCGAGGTCGACCAGGCCAAGGCGCGCGCGCTCGGCGTGACCAGCCAGGCCATCGCGCAGGCCTCGCGCACTATGTTCAGCGGCACCACCGTGGGCCAGTACCGCGAGAACGACCTGCTGATCGACATCGTGCTGCGCCAGTCGGCCGATGAGCGCGAAGCGATCTCGGACATCGGCAACGCCTACCTGCCGACGGCCTCGGGCCGCTCGATCCCGCTGACGCAGATCGCCAAGCCGGTGTTCACTTGGGAGCCGGGCGTGATGTGGCGCGAGAACCGCGACTACGCGATCACCGTGCAGGGCGACGTGACCGAGGGCCTGCAGGGCGCGACCGTGACCGACCAGCTGCTGCCGAAGCTGCGCGAGCTCGAGGCCGGCTGGCACGCGGCCGGGCAGGGCGCCTATCGCATCGAGGTGGCGGGTGCCGTGGAGGAGAGCAGCAAGGGCTCGGCCTCCATCGTGGCCGGCGTGCCGATCATGCTGTTCCTGGTGTTCACGCTGCTGATGCTGCAGCTGCACAGCTTCAGCCGCTCGCTGCTGGTGTTCATCACCGGACCCATGGGCATCGCCGGCGTGGCCGGTGCGCTGCTGGTGCTGAACCGGCCCTTCGGCTTCGTCGCGCTGCTCGGCGTGATCGCGCTGATGGGGATGATCCAGCGCAACGCCGTGATCCTGATCGACCAGATCGAGCACGACCGCGCGGCCGGCGTGCCGGCCTGGGACGCCATCGTCGAGTCGGCCGTGCGCCGCCTGCGCCCGATCGTGCTGACCGCCGCGGCCGCCGTGCTGGCGATGATCCCGCTCTCGCGCAGCGTGTTCTGGGGGCCGATGGCGGTCGCCATCATGGGCGGGCTGATCGTGGCGACGGTGCTGACCTTGCTGGCGCTGCCGGCGATGTATGCGGCGGCGTTCCGGGTCAAGCGCGAGGAGGCGCAGCCCGCGGCACCGAGCGGGCCGGAAGCGGCCCCCATTCATGTTTAAAATCCGAAGCTGACCGATTTCAAGCGGATGGTCTTTGGCACCAGGGATGACCGAGGTGCCGGAAGGCCGTCCGCTTTTGCATTCACCTGAAAGATTGGCATCGCGCGGGTGGCGAAATTGGTAGACGCACCAGGTTTAGGTCCTGACGTTCGCAAGAACGTGCCGGTTCGAGTCCGGCCCCGCGCACCAGCCTCTGCTATGTAGACCGTTCTATCGAGCAGCGAGAAAGCCTCCGTTCCGCAGGGACCGGAGGCTTTTTTCGTGGGCTACCAGTCGTTGCTGCCGCCGCCGCTGTCGCTGCTGCTGCTCGAGCTGTCGCTGCTGTCGCTCGCGCTGTCCCACGAGCTCGTGTCCTTGATGCCGAAGTCCTTGTCCACGAAGCTGCGGTCGTACGAGGGTTCCGGGTCGGGATCGGACGACGACCACGGGCTGCGGTTGCTGCGGTGATGGTGATGGTTGAAGATGTTCACCGTGGTGCCGCGCTGCTCGTCCGCGTGATCCTGGATGACCCGGCGCAGCACTTCGCCCACGACCACGGTACCGACCACCGCGCCGACCGCGAGCGCTTCCGTGAGGTTCGGGCCCTGGCTCGGCACCGGCGTGGGCGGGAACTCCCGATCGCCGTCCGTCGCGGGCGTGCCGTAGCCCATCGACGAATCGCTGAGGGGCCGCGAGAACCGGCGCGAGCGGTGCGCGGAGGGCTCCGTGGGCTCGAGAAGGTCGACGGTGCGCGTACGCCGCCGGAAGAAGACCTGCGCGACGAGGGCCAGCGCGAGGATACCGGTCGCCGCCAGGGCAATCGGTCCCCAGGCGATCTTGCTGTCCGGTGGGAAGTAGTCGTTCGGCGAGGGCAGGCTCGAGGGCATCGCCGGCGCGGCGGGCAATGCGGCGGGCGCGGGCTCGGGCTGGATTTCGACCGGCGCCTCCAGCTTTCGTTCGAGCTTGGCGACCGATTCGGCTTTCGCGAACTCGAGGCTTGGCGACAGCTTCCTGGCCCGCGCCAGCGCCTCCCGTGCGTCGTCGAGCCGGTCCTGCATCGCCAGCAGCTCCGAGTGGACGAAATGGGCCTTCGCACTGCGGGGATGGCTCTTGAGCACCTTCTCGATCATCGTGTTGGCGGCGTCCATCCGGCCCTTGCTCGCCGCTTCGTAGATCTGCTGGATGGTTGGCACCTTCGCCGCCTGCGCGTCGCCGGTCTTCGCCTGGGCCGCCAGCGGAAGGGAGAACACGAGGGCGGCGGCAAGGGCCAGGCTGAAGGCGGCGAGCAATCGCTGGAGCATCGGGTTTCCTGTGGGCAATGGCGAACCGGCCGCCACTGTAAGCGCGAAACCGGGGGCCATCCGGCCTGCCGTCCGCGGCCTCCGCGCATCGACTTCGGGTCATGCCCAAGGGAGCCTGTTCCGGCCGATTAGAATCTTGGGTTGCCCGGTTTTACGCGCAGCATGCGCGTGCCTCCGCATCAATCCCGCCAGCGCGTGTAAGTCCTTGATCTGTATTGATAAAAACGATGCAGGCCCCGCGTGGCAGCCCCCTCACAAGGAAGACATCATGACCGTGACCGTTGAAACCCTCGAGAAGCTCGAACGCAAGATCACGCTGACCCTGCCGGTCGGCATCATCCAGTCCGAAGTCGATTCGCGCCTCAAGAAGCTCGCGCGCACCGTCAAGATGGACGGCTTCCGTCCCGGCAAGGTGCCGATGAACGTCGTGGCCCAGCGCTATGGCTACTCGGTGCAGTTCGAGGTCATGAACGACAAGGTCGGCGAGGCCTTCTCGCAGGCCGCCAACGAAGCCAAGCTGCGCGTGGCCGGCCAGCCCCGCATCACCGAGAAGGAAGGCGCGCCCGAGGGCGAGCTGTCCTTCGACGCGGTGTTCGAGGTGTTCCCCGAAGTCAAGATCAACGACCTGTCGGGCGCCGAAGTCGAGAAGCTGTCGGCCGAAGTGGGCGACGACGCGATCGACAAGACGCTGGACATCCTGCGCAAGCAGCGCCGCACCTTCGCGCAGCGCGCGCAAGACGCCGTGGCCCAGGACGACGACCGCGTGACCGTCGACTTCGAAGGCAAGATCGACGGCGAGCCCTTCCAGGGCGGCAAGGCCGAGGACTTCCAGTTCGTGGTCGGCGAAGGCCAGATGCTCAAGGAATTCGAAGACGCCGTGCGCGGCATGAAGGCCGGCGACAGCCGCACCTTCCCGCTGTCGTTCCCGGCCGACTATCACGGCCAGGACGTGGCCGGCAAGCAGGCCGACTTCCTCGTCACGCTGAAGAAGATCGAAGCCTCGCACCTGCCCGAAGTCAACGAGCAGCTCGCCAAGTCGCTCGGCATTGCCGACGCCACGGTCGATGGCCTGCGCGCCGACATCAAGAAGAACCTCGAGCGCGAGGTCAAGTTCCGCCTGCTGGCGCGCAACAAGAACGCCGTGATGGACGCGCTGGTGGCCAACGCCGAGCTCGACCTGCCCAACGCCAGCGTGCAGTCCGAAGTCAACCGCATGATCGAAGGCGCGCGCGCCGAGCTCAAGCAGCGCGGCATCAAGGACGCCGACAAGGCCCCGATCCCCGAGGAAGTGTTCCGTCCCCAGGCCGAGCGCCGCGTGCGCCTGGGCCTGGTGGTCGCCGAGCTGGTGCGCGCCAACAACCTGCAGGCCAAGCCCGAGCAGATCAAGGCCCACATCGACGAGCTCGCCTCGAGCTACGAGAAGCCGGCCGACGTGGTGCGCTGGTACTTCAGCGACAACAACCGCCTGGCCGAAGTCGAGGCCGTGGTGATCGAGAACAACGTGACCGATTTCGTGCTCGGCAAGGCCAAGGTCGCCGAGAAGTCGGTGTCGTTCGACGAACTGATGGCGCAGCAGCAACAGGCCTGATCGCCGCCTCGGCCCGGGACGCCATGGGGCTTGTGCTTTGCGGCACGAGCCCCATTTCACTCAGGCGTACAGTTCAGATTGACGACAGCGAACGAACCCTTCTCCGGAGCAAATTCATGAGCGCACAGGAAATCCAAGGCCTCGGCATGGTCCCGATGGTCATCGAGCAATCGGGCCGTGGCGAACGGTCCTACGACATCTACTCGCGGCTCCTCAAGGAACGCATCATCTTCCTGGTGGGCGAGGTCAACGACCAGACCGCCAACCTCGTGGTGGCCCAGCTGCTGTTCCTCGAGAGCGAGAACCCCGACAAGGACATCTCGTTCTACATCAACTCGCCGGGCGGCAGCGTCACGGCCGGCATGGCGATCTACGACACCATGCAGTTCATCAAGCCCGAGGTCTCGACCCTGTGCGTGGGCTTCGCGGCCAGCATGGGCGCGTTCCTGCTCGCGGCCGGTGCCAAGGGCAAGCGCTTCTCGCTGCCCAACTCGAAGATCATGATCCACCAGGTGCTCGGCGGCGCCCGCGGCCAGGCCACCGACATCGAGATCCATGCGCGCGACATCCTGCGCACCAAGGACCAGATGAACCGCATCCTGGCCGAGCGCACCGGCCAGCCGCTGGACAAGGTCAAGTCCGATACCGAGCGCGATTACTTCCTGACGGCCGACGAGGCCAAGGACTACGGCCTGGTCGACCAGGTCATCGCCAAGCGCCCCTGAGCGGGGTTCGGCGCGCCGGCGTCGCGATGCCGGAGGCGCCAAAAAGGCAACAACGGCGTTTTCCACACGGGAAACGCCGTTTTTGTTTCGTTATCATTGTCCAAACCCGTTACGAGGCACCTGTCCATGGCCGAGAAAAAAGGCACTTCCAGCGAAAAAACGCTCTACTGCTCGTTCTGCGGCAAAAGCCAGCACGAGGTGAAGAAGCTGATCGCGGGTCCTTCGGTCTTCATCTGCGACGAGTGCATCGACCTCTGCAACGAGATCATCCGCGACGAACTGCCGGCCGGCGAGGAAGCGCGCGAGGCGCGCAACGACCTGCCGACGCCGCTCGAGATCAAGACCAACCTCGACAATTACGTGATCGGCCAGGAGCCGGCCAAGCGCATGCTGTCGGTGGCCGTCTACAACCACTACAAGCGCCTGCGCCACAAGGAAAAGGCCAAGGGCGAGGACGTGGAGCTCAGCAAGAGCAACATCCTGCTGATCGGCCCCACGGGCTCGGGCAAGACGCTCCTGGCGCAGACGCTGGCGCGCCAGCTCGACGTGCCCTTCGTGATGGCCGACGCCACCACGCTGACCGAGGCCGGCTACGTCGGCGAGGACGTCGAGAACATCATCCAGAAGCTGCTGCAGAGTTGCAACTACGAGGTCGAGCGCGCGCAACGCGGCATCGTCTACATCGACGAGATCGACAAGATCTCGCGCAAGTCCGACAACCCCTCGATCACGCGCGACGTGTCGGGCGAGGGCGTGCAGCAGGCGCTGCTCAAGCTCATCGAAGGCACCATGGCCAGCGTGCCGCCGCAGGGCGGGCGCAAGCACCCGAACCAGGACTTCCTGCAGATCGACACGACCAACATCCTGTTCATCTGCGGCGGCGCCTTCGCGGGCCTCGAGAAGGTGATCGAGAACCGCACCGAGGCCTCGGGCATCGGTTTCGGCGCCAGCGTCAAGAGCAAGGCCCAGCGCAGCCTCACCGAGGTGTTCCGCGAGGTCGAGCCCGAGGATCTGATCAAGTTCGGCCTGATCCCCGAACTCGTGGGCCGCATGCCCGTGGTGGCCTCGCTGGCCGAGCTCAGCGAGGACGCGCTGGTGCGCATCCTCACCGAGCCCAAGAACGCCGTTGTCAAGCAGTTCACCAAGCTGCTGCAGATGGAGGGCGTGGACCTCGAGATCCGCCCCGCCGCCCTCAAGGCGATCGCGCGCAAGGCCCTGGCCCGCAAGACCGGCGCGCGCGGCCTGCGCTCGATCCTCGAACAGTCGCTGATCGACACGATGTTCGAGCTGCCCAATGCCACCAACGTCGACAAGGTCGTGGTCGAGGAATCGACCATCGACGAAAACAAGCCCCCGCTGCTCGTGTACCGCGAGGCAGCCAAGAAGGCCTGAGTGACTCCCAAGCCGGCTCTTCCCCCCGAGATGCCCGGCGTCTTCGACAAAGACTGCGGCCGCGGGCTTGAAATGCCCGTGTCGCCGACCATCTTTGCTTGATCAATCAAAGGATATCCATGTCCGGTCATACCCCTCTGCCCGCCGACGCCATCGATCTGCCGCTGCTGCCGCTGCGCGATGTCGTCGTGTTCCCCCATATGGTGATCCCGCTGTTCGTGGGGCGCCCCAAGAGCATCAAGGCGCTCGAGCTGGCCATGGAGGCCGAGCGCCGCATCATGCTGGTGGCCCAGAAGGCCGCCGCCAAGGACGAGCCCTCGGTCGAGGACATGTTCGAGGTCGGCTGCGTCTCGACCATCCTGCAGATGCTCAAGCTGCCCGACGGCACGGTGAAGGTGCTGGTCGAGGGCCAGCAGCGCGCCCGCGTGAACCGCATCGATGACGGCGAGACCCACTTCTCGGCCAACGTGACGCCGGTGGCGGCGCCCGAGGGCGGCGAGAAGGGCACCGAGGTCGAGGCGCTGCGCCGCGCGGTGATGCAGCAGTTCGACCAGTACGTGAAGCTCAACAAGAAGATTCCGCCCGAGATCCTGACCTCGATCTCGAGCATCGACGATCCGGGCCGCCTGGCCGACACGATCGCCGCGCACCTGCCGCTCAAGCTCGACAACAAGCAGGCGGTGCTCGACCTCGACGACACCAAGGCACGGCTGGAGAACTTGTTCGGCCAGCTCGAGCGCGAGGTCGACATCCTCAACGTCGACAAGAAGATCCGTGGCCGCGTGAAGCGCCAGATGGAGAAGAACCAGCGCGACTTCTACCTCAACGAGCAGGTCAAGGCGATCCAGAAGGAGCTCGGCGAAGGCGAGGAGGGCGCGGACATCGAGGAGATCGAGAAGAAGATCAAGCTCGCCAAGATGCCCAAGGACGCGCTCAAGAAGGCCGAGGGCGAGCTCAAGAAGCTCAAGCTGATGTCGCCCATGTCGGCCGAAGCCACCGTGGTGCGCAACTACATCGACGTGCTGGTGGGCCTGCCCTGGGCCAAGCGGACCAAGATCAAGCACGACCTCGCGAATGCCGAGGCGGTGCTCAACGCCGACCACTACGGCCTCGAGAAGGTCAAGGACCGCATCCTCGAGTACCTCGCGGTGCAGCAGCGTGTCGACAAGGTCAAGGCGCCGATCCTGTGCCTCGTGGGCCCGCCGGGCGTGGGCAAGACCTCGCTCGGGCAGTCGATCGCCAAGGCGACCGGCCGCAAGTACACCCGCATGGCGCTCGGCGGCATGCGCGACGAAGCCGAGATCCGCGGCCACCGCCGCACCTACATCGGCGCGCTGCCGGGCAAGGTGCTGCAGGGGCTCAGCAAGATCGGCACGCGCAACCCGCTGTTCCTGCTCGACGAGATCGACAAGCTGGGCACCGACTTCCGCGGCGACCCGTCGAGCGCGCTGCTCGAGGTGCTCGATCCCGAGCAGAACCACACCTTCGGCGACCACTACGTGGAAGTCGACTTCGACCTGAGCGACGTGATGTTCGTCGCCACCTCGAACTCGATGAACATCCCGCCGGCGCTGCTGGACCGCATGGAAGTCATCCGCCTCTCGGGCTACACCGAGGACGAGAAGACCAACATCGCGATCAAGTACCTGCTGCCCAAGCAGCTGAAGAACAACGGCGTGAAGGAAGAGGAACTGCTCGTCACCGAGGAGGCCGTGCGCGACATCGTGCGCTACTACACGCGTGAAGCCGGCGTGCGTTCGCTCGAGCGCGAGCTCTCGAAGATCTGCCGCAAGGTGGTCAAGGGCCTGCTGCTCAAGCAGATGACGCCCAAGGTCACGGTCACCGGCGAGAACCTCAACGACTTCCTCGGCGTGCGCAAGTTCACCTTCGGCCTGGCCGAGAAGCAGAACCAGGTTGGCCAGGTGGTCGGCCTCGCATGGACCGAGGTCGGCGGCGACCTGCTGACGATCGAGGCCGTGACCATGCCTGGCAAGGGCGTGATCAGTCGTACCGGTTCGCTGGGCGACGTGATGAAGGAATCGGTCGAGGCCGCGCGCACGGTGGTGCGCAGCCGCTCGCGCCGCCTGGGCATCAAGGACGAGGTGTTCGAGAAGCGCGACATCCACATCCACGTGCCCGACGGCGCCACGCCCAAGGACGGCCCGAGCGCGGGCGCGGCGATGACCACAGCCTTCGTGTCGGCGCTCACGGGCATCCCGGTGCGCGCCGATGTGGCGATGACCGGCGAGATCACGCTGCGCGGCGAAGTCACGGCGATCGGCGGCCTGAAGGAAAAGCTGCTGGCGGCCCTGCGCGGCGGCATCAAGACGGTGCTGATCCCCGAGGAGAACGCCAAGGACCTGCAGGACATTCCCGAGAACGTGAAGAACGGCCTCGAGATCGTGCCGGTCAAGTGGATCGACAAGGTGCTCGAGATTGCGCTCGAGAAGCTGCCCACGCCGCTGTCCGACGAAGAGGTCGCGGCCTCGGCGGCGGCCGTGGCCGAGATCGCGAAGCAGCGCGAGTCGCAGGCTTCGGAAGGCTCGGTCAAGCACTGAACGACACGATCATGAAATTCGGGGGCTCGCCTTGCGAAACCCCGAAAATCTGGTCTATAATTCAAGGCTCGAAACGCGGGAATAGCTCAGTTGGTAGAGCGCAACCTTGCCAAGGTTGAGGTCGAGAGTTCGAGACTCTTTTCCCGCTCCAGTTTTGAAAAAGGGAAGCAACAGCTTCCCTTTTTTTCGCTAGTTCGATTTCGTTTTTTCTGCGTGGCGCGATAGCAAAGCGGTTATGCAACGGATTGCAAATCCGTCTAGTCCGGTTCGACTCCGGATCGCGCCTCCACACTTCTCCCGTTGAATCCAGCGTCGATAAACCAGGCCCCGCCAACCACGTTGACGGGGCTCGTTTCGTTTGGGGTATCGTCGTCATTCAACCCGGGGCCCGGATGGTGAAATTGGTAGACACATCGGACTTAAAATCTGTTTTGTCAAGTCCTTCTTGCTTGCGCCAACGGGCCAGAAGGCCAATAGTGACAACGGTTTGCGAGCGTCCATGATGCAGCTTCATAGCTTGGCTTGACGGTCAGGAGCCAGCTAGGCGCCAGTAGATGGAGGTAGGTGTTTCCAGCGCATTGCACGCTACGCCCGAGTGGTGAAATCGGTAGACACAAGGGACTTGAACAATTTGAGCCTTCGGGGGGAAACGCCCGGAGTGAAGCCCGTCAAAATCGGCGAAAGCCCTGGATGCTTCTGCACCCGAGCCAACGCCGAGCCAAGCCCAAGCAACAGTTTGGGAAGGTGTAGAGAGCAGACGGCGGGCACCTACGGCCGCAAGGCTATGGTGAAGGCGTGCTCCAGACCACGAACAGCGCATGCGCGTTGGCGGCGAAAGTCGAAGTGGTAAGAAAATCCCTCGACCTTACGGTCATGCCGGTTCGATTCCGGCCTCGGGCACCAATCTAGAGCCGCCCCTGTTCACGCAGGGGCGGCTTTTCCGTTCTTGGGCTGCGTGCGCTTGAAGCCTCGATCCCCAGCCATGAATGCCTCCAGCATGTGCGGGATCAGCGTCGCGGCATCGACCGCTTCGCCATACGACTGCGCGTGCAGCGCGGCATAGCGGTCGAGGTCGGCTTTCAGGCTGGCCGGGCACGCGAATGTCAGCTTGACGCTCTCGGTCTTGGGCAGCGGCCCGAGCCGCAGCTTCTTGGTCGTGCTCATTGCGAAGCTCCCCGGTTGAAGAACAGCGGCTGATAGGGCCGCAGCACGAGATCCCGGTTAACGATGACGCGCACCGGCAAGCCGGGGCGCGCCGTCAACGTCGGCTGTATGTTCATGTTGCGCCGGGTGATCTCCTGGCCGACCTGGTTGATGCTGTCCTGGGCGCTGTCACGGCCGGCGATGACGATGCGGTTGCCGTTCTGGCGGTTATCAGGCGCGGCCAGCTCGGCGCCGACGCCCAGCAGCGTCGTCAGCACAGCGCCCGCGACGATGCGATTCCAATGCCAGTTCACATCGTCTTCCAGGCCGGCGTAACCGGCCGGGTCGGTGCCGACAAGGTTGTCGAGCGTGAGCGAGGACGTGTCGGGCAGGATGATCCGGTTCCACACTACCTGTACGCGGCTCTGCCCGTAGCTGACCTGGCTGTTGTAGCGCCCGAGGATGCGCGATCCCTGCGGGATCAGCAGGAACTTGCCTGTGGCCGTGTCAAAGACCGGCTCTGTCACCGTGGCGATCACGTCGCCCGGCAAGTCTGATTTGATGCCCGTGACCAAGGCGCCAGCGATCACCGTTCCGGCCATCACCTGATAGGGCGACGCCGGCAGCGCCAAGTTGCCGGAGTTGCGGGTTTCCGTAGCGCCGCCTTTCAGGAACGCCTCCTTCTGGTCTTGCCGGTTCTGCACGGCAGTCGGGTCGGCAGGCTGGGCCGCCGTCGAGGCCGGCCCGCCGGCGAGCGGATCGAAGGCCGCGAGCGTGCTTGCTGCGCCAGGCGCCACCGGCGCTGCCTGCGCCACCGTGGCTGCACGTTGGCCACCCGAGCGGAAGAACACCGACGAAGCCGCCGCTGCATCGGCCTCCTTGCGCAAGGCATCCTCGGGATCATGGCCCGGTGGCGCATATGCTGGCGTCACGGGCTGCTGCGAGTTGACGATGGCGGGGCCAAGATCGCCCGGCAGCGGCGGCCCCAATTCGGGTAACTTCGGCGGCAGCTTCGAGTAGTCCGCCGGCAGGCCATCCAGACCTTCGGACTTCGACACGCGCTCGACGTTGTAAAGCTCGGTCTGCTCACTGGCCGCGCGCCGCGGGGGCTGCAGCGACCAAATCGTGGCGCCGAGCACGGCGACCGATAGGCCGCCAACGAGGATGGCCAGCGTGCGCCGGTTCAGGCGTGTGACCGGGCGCGGCTGGGCGCGCAGCGCCACCGCCTCCGGTGCGACCTTGTCCGCCTGCGGCGTGGCGAGGTCGGGGGTGTCGTCCTGGCTCATGGTCAGTTCCTCCGCGCGACGCCGTCCGTGCGCTTGATCCGCACCACGTCGCCCTTGTCACCGCCCAGGCGCAGTTCGGCCGCGCCGAACAGCCGATCCAAGATGTAGTACGGCGAGCGGAAGCGGTAATTGACCAGTTGCCCGTCGCCTTCCGGCCCGATCACGAACAGCGGCGGCAGCTCGCCTTGCGCGATGCCGGCGGGGAACTGGATATAGACCTTCTGCCCGTCGTCGAAGGCGCGCAGCGGCTTCCACGGCGGATTACTGCCGCTGACCGCGTAGCGGAAGCGCAGGTTCTCCAACGACAAGCCGGAATCCACCGGCGCGGCTGCGCTGGCCGCCTGCGCCTGGCGCTGCAAGGCCAGCATCCGGTCGCGCGGATATTCCCAGGACGCCGACGCCATCCACGTCTTTTCCGTCGAGGCCAGCTCCAACAGGTACGTCCTGCGGCTGGTGGTGATGACAAGATTGGTCCTGAGGCCCGAGCGGATCGGCTTAACGAGCACGTTCACGCGCAACTCGGCACCGCGTCCGCTGGACGTGTCGCCCACGATCCAGCGCACGGTATCTCCGGCGGCGACCGTCACCAGCTCCTCGCCCGGCTGGAGCGAAACCACGGTCACGCGGCCCACGGCCGCATAGACCTGATACAGCGCGCCGTCGGTGAACGGCCACACCTGAATCGCGTTGACGTAGCCCTCGCGCGTAGGTGCGACGCGGGCCTCGGCATTGGCGCGCGAGACGCGCACCTTCTCGTCTGCCGGCTCCGGCATGGGCTTGGCGTCCTCGGCTTCGGGCAACGGCTTCAACTGCGCCGGCATCGGCAGCACCTCGGGCACGGCCACCACCTCCACCGGCGCAGGAGGTTCGGGCAACGGTTGGGCCTGTACCGGCTCATCGAGCGAAATCACGGGCGGCGGCTTGCCCTGCGTGGCGCAGCCCGCCAGGGCAAGCAAGATCACCGGCAAAGCGGATTTACGGAAAAGATCATTCATGGTTTGGCTCCTTCTGAAGAATCCAGTTCGCGGCTCCACGACAGGCCGTTGACGTAGATGCCCAGGGGGTTCTTGCGCAGGCGTTCTTCCGTGCGCGGCGGCTGGAGCACGATGGACACCACGGCCGTCCACCGCTCCAGGCCGGCCGCGGCGCCGTTGACGTAGCGGCGCTCCGTCCAGCGCACGTTGAAAGACATGTCACTGGCACGCACGACGCTGGTGATCTGCACCGTCACCGACTCCCGGCCGATGCGCGCGAACGGGTCGTTCACGCGCGCGTAGTCGTTGAGCACGGCCGCACCCTTGTCGGTCGTGTAGTCGTAGGCGTCGAGCCAGTTCTGGCGGACAACGATGGGGTCGATGGACAGCGAGCGCACCAGGCCGATGAAGCGGCCCAGGTGGTACGCGGTCTGTGCATCGCTGGGCTTGTAGGGCGTGGCGGCTTCGCCCACGGCGCGCACCTGGCCCGCGTTGTCCACCTCCACGACGTAGGGCGTCACGATGGACTGCGCCGAGCGCCACACCAGGCCGCCAGCCATCAGCAGCGCGAGCGTCAGGCAGCCGAAGGCCATCAGCCGCCAGTTCTTCGCCTGCACGCGCGGCGAGCCGATACGGTCGTCCCACACCTGGCCGGCAGCTTGGTACGGCGTGGCAGGCTGCGGCGTGTCGGCATAGCGCACCTGCGGCTTCTTGAATCGCATGGTCAGTTCTCCTTATGAATCGCTTTATTCGTCGGAGCCGCGCAGGCTCGGCCCCTGGCCGGAGCCGCCGCCATCGCCACCGCGCAGCGTGTGGGCGGTGGTGGTCGCGGCGTGGGTGAGTTGCTGGCGGCGATGCAGGCGCTTGGCCCAAGCGGGCCGTTCCTGTGTCTGCGCCGTAGCGGCGCCGGATGCGGCCTCGCCTGCGGCACCCTGACCGGATGCCGCGCCCGCGCCACCATCGGCAGCAGCGCCATTCCAGCCAGCGTGGAAGGGAGCGGCCATGCGTTGCCCGGCAGCGGAAGCGCGGGATGCAGCGCCTCGCCCGGCCGCCCGCGCGCCGGTCTTGGCGACGTTGCCCAGGCCCGCCATCGCGCCCTTTGCGCCGCCGCCAGCGGCGGCGGAACCGGCCTGAAACGCCGACTTCGCACTGCTGGCCGCCGACGTAGCGGCGCGCGCACCGCTACCGGCCAGCTTGGCGGCAGCCGGGGCCATGCGCGCACCAGCAGCCACGGCGCCACCCACGCCCGTCGCGGCGGCGCCGATGGCGACGGCCGTGCCGGCAGCGCCGACAGCAGCACCGGCCATTGCGCCAGCGCCGAGCTGCGGCGCACCGGAGACGAGGCCCGTGGCGATGCCGGGGCCGAAGATCCCGAGCGCCAGCAAGGTGAGCGAGGCCAGCATGATGACCAGCGCGTGGTCGATGGACGGCTCGGCAGGATGGACTTGGAACTGAGCGAACAAGCCTGAGCCGATACCGACGATCACGGCCAGCACCAGCACCTTGACGCCGGAGGCCACCACGTTGCCCAAGACCTTCTCGGCGAGGAACGCGGTCTTGTTCCAGAGCGCGAACGGCACCAACACGAATCCGGCGAGCGTGGTCAGCTTGAACTCGATCAGCGTGATGAACAGTTGGATCGCCAGCACGAAGAAGCACAAGACCACGACCAGCCACGCGAAGAACATCACCACGATGGGGTCGAGGTTCACAAACACTTCGGGAAAGCCCGCCATCTCGCCGATCTGCTCCAGAATCGGCGCCCCGGCGTCGATGCCGGTTTTCGCCAGCCGGCCCGGCTGCAAGAAGTTCTCCATCGTGATGGCCGAGCCGGTGGCTGTGATGCCCAATCCCGCAAACGAGCGGAACACGATGCTGGCCAGCCAGTTGAAGTTATTGATGATGTAGGCGAAGGCACCGACGTAGAGCACCTTGCGCAGCAGCTTGGCGATCACGTCCTCGCCCTGGCCGGTGGCATGGCTCATGGCCCAATACAGGCCGGCGATCGTCATGTCGATGACGATCAGCGTGGCCGTGAGGAACGCCACTTCGCCCCGCAGCAGCCCGAAACCCGAGTCGATATAAGCGGCAAAGGTGTTGAGGAATTGGTCGATGATGGTCACGTCATTCATGGCGTGTCCTTCGGTTCGGCGGGAACGGCCGGCGCCATGCCATCGGCCGGTTCCTCGAAGCTCGGCGGGATCGGCGGCAGGTCGGCCAGCGTCTGGTATTCATCCGGCCCAGCCTGGCCGGAGAAGAAGCGCCGCCGGAAGGCTTGGGCGGCGGCGCGGCAAGCGTCCTCGCCCGTGGCCTGCCGGTCGTCCGCGCATTGCGCGCGCAATGCCTTGAGCCGCAAGGGATCGGCGGCCAAGGCATCGGCAAGGTGGTCAGCCGGCTGTTCGCTGCAAGCGGCCAGCAGCGCAGCAAGTACCAGAACAGACGGGACGAGGACGCATCGCATAGCGGCCTCCCGTCAGTTGCCGTAGAAATCCACGCGCTGCGGCGTGTATGGCGTGCCATCGCCCAAGAAACGCCGCCGCACCTCGCGGGCGCGTTCCGTGGCCGCGGTCTGCCGTGCCAACTCCAGCGAGGCGGCCCGATCTTGCGTGATCTGGAGCCGCTGCGACTGGATCGACTGCTTGGCCTGCAAGGCCAGCAACTGGTTCATGGCCTGCATGGCTTGCAGCGCGCCTTCGGCCGACTGGCTCTTGCCCACGAGGTCGGCCAGCACGCTTTCGTCTTCGCCCAGGTTCTGCGACACCTGGGCCTGCATCCGCATGGTGGTCTGCAAGCCGTTGAGCGTGTTCCGCCAATGCTCCTGCGCATCGCGGTACATCTGGTCGCCGCTGACGGTGGCGGCGTACTGCTCGGGATACAGGCGCTGGAACTCCCGATCCAGATTCGTCACGTCGTAGGCCAGGCCGCGCGCCTGGTCGATCAGCCGCTGCGTGGTCGCCAGATTGGCGCGCAACTGGCCGACCACGCTGGACGGCAGGCTGGCGAGGTTGCGCGCCTGATTCATCAGCATCTGCGCTTCGTTCTGGAGTTGCTGGATCTGGTTATTGATCTGCTCCAGCGTGCGGATCGCGGTCAGCGTGTTCTGCACGAGGTTCGTGGGGTCGATCACAACCCATTGCGCGTGGGCGGTGGCAGTGCAAAGCATGGCCGAGATGGCGGCGGCGACAAGACGCTTTTTCATGGCAGGTTCTCCTGTGGGTGGTCGGTGGTACGGAAAGAACCCGGCGCGAGGCCGGGGAACGAGGGCAGCAGGTCGGCCGCCCAATCGAGGCCGCGATGGCGCAGCCAGGCGCCCGCGAAGCCGGGCACGCCGGCGTCCAGCAGCACGCGGTCTATGTCGCGCTGGTCTTGCGGCGTGGAAGCGCCCGCGAAGGCCAGCGCCGCCTGCCCCAGGTCGAGGTCGAACAGGCGATTGCCGAGGCGGGATTGGTAGTAGTAGTCGCGCTTGGGGCTCGCGGTGGCGACGATCTCGATCTGCCGGCTGTTCAGGCCGAAGCCTTCGTAGATCGTGCGAATCTGCGGTTCCGTCGCCTGCGGGTTGGGCAAGAAAATCCGACTCGCGCAGCTCTCGATGATCGCGGGCGCGATGCTCGAATCCTTGATGTCGGCGAGGCTCTGCGTGGCGAAGATGACGCTGACGTTCTTCTTGCGCAGCGTCTTGAGCCACTGGCGGATGCGTGCGGCAAACACCGGGTCGTCGAGGAACAGCCACGCTTCATCGAGGATCAGCAGCGTGGGCGCCCCGTCGAAGCGTTCATCGAAACGCGCAAAAAGGTAATGCAGCACGGCCATGACGGCGGCCTTGCTGTGCATCAGCTCCTCCATCTCGAAGCACTGCACGTCGGCCATGCCCAGCCGGTCGTGGTCGGCGTCCAGCAGCTTGCCGTGCGCGCCACCGAGCACATAGGGCGACAGCGCCTGCCGCAGCGTGTTCGATTGCAGCAGCACAGAAAGTCCCGTCATCGTGCGCTGCTCCACCGGCGCACCGGCGAGACTTCCCAGCGCCGACCAGATAGCCGCCTTCTCGTCGGGGCCGACCGCCACGCCTTCGTGCAGCAAGCGGCCTTCGATCCATTCGGCGGCCCAGGTGCGGTAGCCCTCACGGTCGATGCGCGCGAGTGGCTGGAAGGCGGTTTCGCCATCCGTCCCGAGGTCGTAGTGCTCGCCGTCCAGCCCCAGAACCGTGGCTCGCATGGAGCCGCCCATGTCGAAGGCGAAGATGCGCGAGCCGCGATAGCGGCGGAATTGCATCGCCAGCATGGCGAGCAAGACCGACTTGCCCATGCCAGTCGGGCCTGCGACCAGCGTGTGGCCCACGTCGCCGATGTGCGTCACCAGCCGGAACGGCGTGGCGCCTTCGGTGCGCGTGACGATCAGCGGCGCGCCGTTGAGGTGGTCGTTCTTCTCCGGCCCGGCCCATACCGCCGACACCGGCATCATGTGCGCCAGGTTCAGCGTCGAGACGATGGGCTGGCGCACGTTGGCGTAGGCGTTGCCGGGGAGCGAGGACAGCCAGGCATCCACAGCATTGAGCGTTTCAGGGATGGTGATGAAGCCCCGACCCTGGATGACGCGCTCCACCATGCGCAGCTTCTCGTCTGCGACGGCAGCGTCCTCGTCCATGACGGTGACGGTCGCCGTCAGATAGCCGAAGGCGACTTGATCGCCGCCCAGCTCCTGCAAGGCAGCGTCGGCATCGGCGGCTTTGTTGTTGGCGTCGGTATCGACCAGCGGGCTTTCCTGCTGGAAGATCGTTTCGCGCAGCAGCGCGATGACGTTCTTGCGCTTGGCGAACCACTGGCGGCGCAGGCGTGAAAGTTCTTTTTCCGCCTCGGCTTTGTCGAGGCAGAGAAAGCGCGTGCTCCAGCGGTACGCAAAACCGAGGCGGTTGAGGTCGTCCAGAATCCCCGGCCAGGTCGAGGTCGGGAAGCCGCGCACCGACACCACGCGCAGGTGCTGGTCGCCCAGCATGGGCGCCAGGCCGCCGACCAGCGCGGAATCGGTCAGCAGCGCGTCGATGTGGAACGGCACTTCGGGCACGCCCACGCGATAGCGCCGCGTCGAGATGGTCGCGTGCAGGTAGGTCAGCGTCTGCGCGTCATCGAGCCAGTCAATTTCCGGCATCACGCTGTCGAGCAGGTCGAAGACGCGATCCGTTTCCGCGACGAAGGCTTGCAGCCGCTCGCGCCAGTCCACGCCATTCGTCGGCGTGTTCTCGTAGAGCATCCTGGCTGCACGAGCGCGGGATTCTTCCGGCGGCAGGTAAAGCAGCGTCAGGTGATAGCCGCTCTCGAAGTGATTACCCGATTCCTCGAAGGCGGCCCGGCGTTCTTCCTCCACCACCCACGAAAGCGGCTCGGGAAACTCCGAGTGCGGATAGTCGGCCGCAGGCCGGCGCTCGGCTTCGATGAATAGCGCCCAGCCCGATCCCATGCGGCGCAGCGCATTGTTCAACCGCGCCGACGTGGCGACCAGCTCGCCTTGCGTCGCGCTGTCGAGGTCAGGCCCGCGAAACCGGGCCGTGCGCTGGAAACTGCCGTCCTTGTTCAAGACGAGACCCGGCGCGACCAGCCCGGCCCAGGGCAGCCAGTCGGCAAGCAAGGCCGGGCGCTGGCGGTATTCGGCGAGATTCAGCATCGCGGCGTCCTCCCCTCACACGTCCAGCAGCGGGCGGTGCTTGATGTGCCGGGCGAAGACCTGCATGAACTGCGGATCGACGCGCGCACCCCACACCGCCAGCGAATGGCCGACGATCCAGAGCACCACGCCGGGAATCCACAGTTGCAGGCCCAAGCCGACAGCGGCGGCCAGCGTGCCGTTGGCGATCGCCACGGTGCGCGGCGCACCGCCAAGCAGAATCGGCTCGGTCAGTGAGCGATGCAGCGGCACCTCGAAGCCGTCCCTGAAGGTGTCCGGGGCACTCATACGACCGCCCCGCCGGAGAAGCTGAAGAACGACAGGAAGAAGCTGGAAGCCGCAAACGCGATGGACAGACCGAAGACGATCTGGATCAGCTTGCGGAATCCGCCGGACGTGTCGCCGAAGGCGAGCGCGAGGCCCGTGGCGATGATGATGATGACCGCGACGATTCGCGCCACCGGCCCCTGGATGGATTCGAGGATGGATTGCAGCGGGCCTTCCCACGGCATCGAGGAACCGGCGGCCTGCGCGGTTCCGGCTAGGAACAGCAGCAGCGCGGCCAGCAGCAGCCCTTGCCCCGCAGGGCGGGCCAGGCAGCGCAGCCGCGCGTGGCGCAAAGCCGGATTTGCAGAAAAACGGAAAGCAGGAATGGTCATCTGCGTCATGGCAGTTCTCCAAGTGAGTCAGGGGATGGGGAAGTCGCCGCAGCGGGTGCGGCATTGGGAAGCGGCGGCAGCTCGGGAAACGGCGTTTCCAGCGCGTCCGCCAGTTGGTAGCCCACGCCGTCGAAGCCGACGACGCGGGCGATGCTCTCGATGCGGCGTTTGCGCCCGCGCCCGGCGATGTGGATCACCACGTTGACCGCCTCGGCGATCAGCGCACGGGGCGGGTTCACCGCCACTTCGAGAATCAGTTGCTCCAAGCGCAGCAGCGCGCCGAGTGCGGAGCCGGCATGGATCGTGGCGATGCCGCCGGGATGGCCGGTGCCCCACACCTTGATGAGATCCAGCGCCTCGGCGCCGCGCACTTCGCCAACGACGACGCGATCAGGCCGCAGGCGCATGGACGAGCGCACCAGCTCGGTCATGGACACCACGCCTGCGCGGGTGCGCAGAGGAACGTGGTCACGGGCCGCGCATTGCAGCTCCACCGTGTCTTCGAGCACCAGCACGCGGTCGCCGGTGGCGGCGATTTCGGCGAGCAAAGCATTGGCGAGCGTGGTCTTGCCGCTGCTGGTGGCGCCGGCGATCAGCACGTTCTGCCGCTCGCGCACGGCGCGAACGAGAAAGCCCGCTTGCGCGCTGGTCATCATTCCGTCGATGACGTACCGCTCCAGCGGAATTACGCCGATGGCACGCTTGCGCAGCGCGAAGGCCGGCCCCGGCGCTGCCGGCGGCAAGATGCCCTCGAAGCGTTCGCCGGTTTCGGGCAACTCGGCGGACAGCAGCGGCTGGCCGCGATGGACTTCTGCGCCGACGTGGGCCGCGACCAGGCGGATGATTCGCTCGCCGTCCGCCTCGGACAGTTCCACGCCCATCGGCGCGCGCCCACTGGAAAGCCGATCCACCCAAAGGGTGCGATCAGGATTCAGCATCACCTCCACCACGTCCGGGTCTTCGAGCGCGGCGGCGATCAGCGGCCCCATCGCCGTGCGCAACATCTGGATGCGGCGGTCGAGCGACGTGGCGGTCATGGACTGCGGAACGGCACTCATGACGCACGCTCCTGCGCTTGCGCGGCTGCCGCCGCGTCTTCCATCCGCATCGGGTCGGGATGCAGTTCCTCCACCACGTCGCGCACCAGGCTGCGGCCCCGCAGCAGGTGGCGGCCAAGCTGCTCGGTGAACTGCTCGAAGCGCGCTTTGCCCTGCGCGCGTGCCGCGTCTTGGTGCGCCTCGGGGACTGGTGTGCTGACCGTGAGGTAGTAGCGAATGAACAGCGCCAGCGTTTCGATGGCGATGTTCTGGTCGCGCTCCATGCGCTCGGCCTGGCGCGACAGGCGATCCAGCCGCTTGGCGATGGCCGCTTCGCGCTGGTCGGCGGCATCGGGCGACAGCCACGATGCGAGCGCCGCCGCGACGATGGACGACTTGGACACGCCTTTCTTGGCGGCAAGCTCATCGAGCCGCTTGGCGTGCTCGGGCTGGATAAAGAGGTTCAGGCGGTAGTGGCTCATAGCTCGATTCCGTCGTTGGGGTCGAGGGAAGCCAGCCGGGCCGTGCGCTGCATGGCTGGATCAAGCTGGCGAGGAAGGGGAAGCGGCAGGTCGTCGTCGTCATCGAGCAGCCCAAGGTCGGCCGCAGGCGAGGCCAGCACGGGGTCGTAGGCGACGGTTTCGGAGAGTTCGGGCTGACGGCATGGGCCGCCGTCGTCGGTGCTGTCCAAGTCGTCGGCGGATGCCGTGCCCGGTGCTGCCGGCATCAGCGGAATCGCCAGCCCGCTCCAGTCATCGGGCCGCGATGGCGGCGCGTCGGCGTACTGCCCGTCCGCCAGCGCGGGCGGCGGCAGCACGCGACGCTTGAAGTTGCTGTCCACGTAGTAGCGCAGCTTCTTCGCCTTGATCGGCGCCATGCTGGACACCATCACCACGGCCTCGTCGGGTGGAAGCTGCATGACTTCGCCCGGCGTCAGCAGCGGGCGGGCCGTCTCCTGGCGCGACACCATCAGGTGGCCCAGCCACGGCGCGAGCCGATGGCCCGCGTAGTTGCGCTGGGCACGCAGCTCGGTGGCCGTGCCCAGCGTCTCGGAGATCCGCTTGGCGGTGCGTTCGTCGTTCGTGGCGAACGTCACGCGCACATGGCAGTTGTCGAGAATCGAATGGTTCTGGCCGTAGGCTTTGTCGATCTGGTTGAGCGACTGCGCGATGAGGAAGCTGCGGATGCCGTATCCGGCCATGAAGGCCAGTGCCGTCTCGAAGAAGTCCAAGCGCCCCAGCGCCGGGAACTCGTCGAGCATCAGCAGCAGCTTGTGGCGGCGCTCGATGCCATCGGAGCCATCGAGCGATTCGGAGAGGCGCCGACCGATCTGGTTGAGGATCAGGCGAATGAGCGGCTTCGTCCGCGAAATGTCCGAAGGCGGCACCACCAGGTACAGCGACACAGGATGCGCTGCCGCGATCAGGTCTGCGATGCGCCAGTCGCAGCGCGAAGTGACTTCGGCCACCGTGGGATCGCGGTACAGGCCGAGGAACGACATGGCCGTGGACAGCACGCCCGAGCGTTCGTTGTCGCTCTTGTTGAGGACTTCACGCGCCGCCGACGCGACGACCGGATGCGCCCCATCGCCGAGGTGCGGCGTGGTCATCATCCGATGCAAGGTCAGCTCGAAGGGGCTGGCCGGGTCGCTAAGGAAGTTGGCGACGCCGCGCAGCGTCTTGTCCTTGCCCGCGTAGAGCACATGCAGGATGGCCCCGACCAGCAGTGCGTGGCTGGTTTTTTCCCAATGGTTTCGCTTCTCCAGCGCGCCTTCGGGATCAACCAGAATGTCCGCGATGTTCTGCACGTCGCGCACCTCATGCGCGCCGCGCCGTACCTCCAGCAGCGGGTTGTAGGCCGCCGACTTCGCATCGGTCGGGTTGAACAGCAGGCAATGTGAGAAGCGCGAGCGCCAGCCGGCGGTGATCTGCCAGTTCTCGCCCTTGATGTCGTGGATGACGGCGGATGCGGGCCAGGACAGCAAGGTGGGCACCACCAGGCCCACGCCCTTGCCGGAGCGCGTGGGCGCGAAGGTCAGGACATGTTCCGGGCCTTCATGCCGCAGGTACTGGCGGTCATGCTGGCCCAGGAACACGCCGGCCGGCTGCGTGAGGCCCGCCATGCGAATGTCCTGCGCGTTCGCCCAGCGGGCAGAGCCGTAAGTCGTGACAAGGCGCGATTGGCGCGAGCGCCAAATCGACATGCCTATGGCGACCACCACCGCCAGCAGGCCGCTGCCGCCCGCGATGGCGCCGCCGGTATCGAACACGCGCGGCGCGTAGGCATCGAAAACGAACCACCACTCAAACAGCTTCCACGGGTGGTAGATCGGTGTGCCGAGAAGGTCAAACCAGGGCGAGCCAAGGCGTAGTTGATAGCCAAGAGCCGCTGCTGTCCATTGTGTGGCGCCCCACACGCCGGCGATCACGATGCCGAATACCACGGCGATCTGACCGAACAGCACGTTCGTCCCTTGCATGACCTGGCCTCCGATTTCTCCTGCGCTGATTCCTCATGGGGAAGGCGGCACAAGAACGTGCCGCAGGCGTCAGGATGGGTGTCGGGTCAGTGCCGGTCAAAGACTGCTTCGAGCAGAAAGGTCGAGCAAAAAGACAGAATTAGTGCAGGGGCGAACCAATGAAAAACACCGCAAGCGATAGCGCATTGCGGCGTGTCGAGCAGAAATATTGAGGCGATGCTGCGAACCGCCAACGATCAGAACTTGGCTGATTCCTTCGGTGGTGTGTACGGCGTTTCACCGTCGCCATAGAACCGCTTGCGCGTGGCTTCGGCTACCCGATTGCACAGCACGTCGCCCAGCTTGGGGCGATCCGTCTTGCATTGTTGGCGCAGCTCTTTGAGCTGTTCGGGGTTGGCCGCCAGTTCTTCCACCGTCGGGATATTCGCCTCCGGAACGTTGGTCGTTTGTGGCGTCTCGGAATTGCCGCAGGCAGTCAGCGCGGCCACCAGCAGGAACTGGATGAGCTTCTTCATGGCGTGGATTCCTCCAAGGGATCGGAATGATGGCCCGGCTTGGGCCTTGGGGGTTCCGGAGATTCAATGGCCTGCACGCGCTCAATGAACCGGGCCAGCACATCGGACGGCTCGCCTTCGGGGAACAGTAGGTAAGTTGTCAGCGGTGGCACGCGCAATGCCAGCGGTCGGGCCACCACACCTGCGTCAGGGTTAGCGGCAATGCGCGCGGCACCCGTAAACCCAAGCGCCAGGCCAGCCGACACCAGCACCATCATCAGATCGCACGTAGCAACCCGTTCTGCGACCAACGGCTCCGTGCCGGCCCGGCGTAGCACACGATCTACGAATCTGGCATGGCCTTCGCAAACTTGTGGATCGCATAGAACCAGCGGATAGCGCAGCAACTCCTCCAAAGGAATGCGCTTGTACGCAAGCAGCGGATGCCGGGCTGGCACCGTTACTATGAGCGCGTCTCGCCATACAGGTATGGCGGCGATGCTGTCACCTACTTCATCAGACTGCGCAAACCCCACGTCGTACAGATCGTCGTGCAGACCTTTGATCTGCTGTGATAGCGGTACCTCGAAGAATCGGAGTTCAAGTTCAGGCTCTTCTTGTCGGCATAGCGCCAGCAGAGCCGGTAGGCGCGACGGTGTGATGCCGTCCGACAATGCCACTCGCAATTGCCCATGGAAACCATTGGCCGCCGCTTTCACGCTATCGCGGGCTTGCTCCAAGACAGTGAACACGCGACGCACGTGTTCCAAGAACAGTCGGCCAGCGAGCGTCAATCGAGTGCTGCGAGTGGTGCGAGCAAATAACACCGCCCCGAGTTCCACCTCCAACTCCTTGATAGCGCGCGACAGAGGCGACTGCTCAATGTGCAGCCTCTCCGCTGCTCGTGCGAAGTGGAGTTCTTCAGCAACGGCCAAGAAGCAACGCAGATGACGAAGCTCCATATAGTGCCCTCTCAAAATGCATCTTCATCGCAGAGCCTCCATGCTCAATCTCGTCACAACGATCTGTGTGGACAACGATTGGCGTTCCGTACAGATGTAGATCGGATGAAAATCGGAGCGATCATGACGCCCCGCCACGATTGCATTTCCCGAATCGTTGAGAGCCTGGCCTTACGTGTGCAACGATGGCCGCAGACACACTCCGTCGATACTCGAGGAGGAGCCTTTTAGTTGGTTAAATCGGCAATTGACAAGAGCAAGGTGGTGAGTTGCTCTGGCATGGTGATGTGGGGGTTGTGCGAAGCAGGCAGCTCATAATATTTCCACCCTTCTCGGGCTTGAGCGCGGGACGCCGAAAGACCAAAGGTGTCATACAGACCAGTCTTCGTACAGTAAATATACGCAGAAGGGATGTTTGAAGCTTCTCCCGCTAGACATAGAGGAGATGTGAACGTAGCAAGGGGTTGCGGTCCGCGCCTCCCTTGGGCGAGCTTTTGATCATGGTCAGGGGTGTCCGGCGGAAGTGGGCTTGGGGGGACCAGCCAACCGAATCCATTGTTCTTGACGTCTTCCAGGATGGCGGCTCGCTGAGCCTTTGGCATGAGATCCAATGCGCACTCATCGGACTCCGGTAGTAGTGCGTCGATGTATATCAACTGTTGAATCCGATCGGGGATTCTGTCGGCCACACCAGTCACGACCATTCCCCCATAGCTGTGCCCGACCAAGATGACATGGTTGAGGTTCTCCGACTCGATAGCACGGACGACATCATCGACGTGCATATGCAGGTCGATACGAGGTCCAAGCAAGTGCGAGCGTTCACCCAGCCCCGTACAGGTTGGCGTCAGGAGTCGGTGATGCGCTGCCAAAAAGAGAGAGTGCATTCGCCACCACGCCCAACCTGCTGACCAGGCCCCATGGACCATGACAAAGGTGTTCATGGGGCGAGACTCAGTATCGATATGCCAAGAAGCCGCCGTCCAGCAGTATCTCGGCGCCAGTCACGTACCCAGCCTCTTCTGATGCAAGAAACAAGATTGCGTTCGCGGCGTCTTCTCGCTTACCGGTGCCGCCCAGTGGAACGGTTTCAAAGAACTTTTCCCGCATTTTGGGATCAGCGGACACCACTGAGGTTCGCATGGGGGGCAGAAGACCGGGAACGATGGCGTTTACCCGGATCCCTGATCTTGCGTACTCGCCTGCAGCAGAGCGCGTCATGGCCAACACCCCGGCTTTCACGGCGCAATAGCCCATGTGGAGACCGGGCATGCCTGCATACGCTGCGATGGAGGAAATCGTGATGATTGATCCCCCACCTGCACGAGTGATGGCGCGGGCGCCATGGCGGATGGCTAGGAAGGTGCCGCGGATATGGATTGACGTCAGTCGGTCGAGATAGTCGACCTTTTCATGATCAGGAACCATACCGCTTATGCCGGCATTGCTTACAACGATATGAATGGCTTCGAAGGATTGCTCCCCCTTTCGAAGGGCTTCCTTCCAGTTTTCCTCTTCAGTGACGTCTAGTTTGACGAAGCATGCTTCGCCACCCCCCTCGGTAATCGACTGTGCGACTGCTTGGCCTTCTTGCTCTAGTAGGTCAGCGATGACCACGCGCGCGCCCTCGCGCGCAAACATCCTTGCTGTGGCTTCACCAATGCCGCTCGCGGCGCCTGTCACGAAAGCAGTTTTTCCAGTGAATCTCATACACGTCTCCTTGCAATATGAAAAGGGCAGAGTTGGTTCAGAGTCTCGGCCGTCTAGCATCTTACACATATCCTTGTAATATGCAAGATGTCAACAAGCTCCCATTGTCGGCTGGCTAAGAAGCTTGACGCGAGTCGAGGCTGACTCTCGCTTGCCGCCGCTTACGTCATTCGGGCTCTAGGGAATGTCTGCAAAACTCAGGCGCTGGCCGCGTAGCGTGAACGGCAGCGCCCTGCGATGATCTGCGGCATGAAGCAACTCGGACTGGGCCTGAACCTGTCGACCAAGAAGACGCGCAAGCGGGAGTTCTGGGAGGAGATGGAGCGCGTGGTTCCGTGGTCGGCGCTGGTGCAGATCGTGAAGCCGTACTACCTGAAGGCGAAGACGGGCCGGCCGCCGTTTGCCATCGAGACGATGCTGCGGGTTCATTACCTCCAGCAGTGGTTCGCGCTGAGCGACCCGGCGATGGAAGAGGCGCTGCACGACATGCCCGTGTTTCGCGAGTTCGCCAAGCCAGGCGACGTGGCGCGGTTGCCGGACGAGACGACGATCCTGAGGTTCGGCCACCTGCTGGAGAAGCACGACCTGGCGACCGACATGCTGCGAGTGGTCAACGACATCCTGCAGGCCAAGGGCCTGTTGATGAAGAAGTGCAAGGTGGTCGACGCCACGCTGATCGCAGCGCCGAGTTCGACGAAGAACGCGTCGATGCAGAGTCGGGACTGGTGCACAGCGTCGTGGGCTGGTCGGCCAACGTGAACGACGTGACGCAGGCAGGCAGCTTGCTGCACGGCGTTGAGGAGGTCGCCTTCGGCGACGCCGGCTACCGCAGCGTTCACAAGCGCGGCGAGGCTCAGGGGCTGCAGTGGCACGTGGCGATGCGCGCCGGCGACCGCCGCAAGCTGAACCCATTCCTGCAGCCCGACTTCCTGGCAGAGCAGGCGGAGAAGCTGACGGCGAGCATCCGAGCCCAGGTCGAGCACCCGTTTCGTGTATTAAAGCGGCAGTTCGGCTACACGAAGGTGCGGTACCGCGGCCTGGCGAAGAACACAGTTCAGATCGTCACGCTGTTCGCGCTGTCGAACCTGTGGATGGCTCGGCGCAGCTTGATGGGGCGCGCAGGGATGAGTGCGTCCGCAGCCTTATGCGGGGCGGCCTCGAAGGGCACCGAAACCATCATGTAGCGCCGCGTACGAGCAGTGATTTGAAGCAACCATGCGTAGCGTGGCGTAGTCAAGATGCTTCCGAATCGGCGCTGCGAATCACGTTGCGCAGACCTTTCCTCGCGTAAGTGATGCAGAGGTCGCGGACAACGGACCAGATACAGTGGACCCTGAGCAAGGGCACTGCGAAGCGGCCGAGGACCATGTGCTGTCCAAGTTCAGCTAGCATGTCAACAGGACACAACTTGTTTTTTGCCCCATCGCGCTGACGAAGGGCTCGTTTCATACCGGCAAAGGCATTGCATGAAGAAGTCGCTCGCTGTTTCCTCTAGGAGACAAAAATCCAACTCCAACCGAACTGAAGCGCCGACTCTGGCCGAGCAGGCTTATAAGAGGCTTGAGGAGATGATCATTACTCTGCAGCTAGCACCAGGCGTGGTGCTTTCTGAGTATGGTTTGTCGGAACTGCTGGAAATTGGTAGAACACCAATCAGAGAGGCGCTCCAGCGTCTCGCCGGAGAGGGACTGGTTGTGGTCCTCCCCAAGCGAGGGGTTCTTGTTTCCGAAACCAATATTCGCACCCAACTCCGATTGCTGGAGTTGCGAAGGGAAGTGCAACGTCTTCTCGCACAACTCGCAGCAGAGCGGGCAACAGAGGAGGAGAGGGCGCATTTTGCCCAGATCGGCGCTTCTCTGCTTCATGCAGCTAGCGCGCGCGACGAAGGGCTTTTTGCTCAGCTAGATCGAGAACTCGATGAGTGCATGTGGAAGGCGGCTCGCAATGAGTTCATAACCAAGACGATGGCGCTCATGCGCGGTTTATCGCGCAGGTTCTGGTTCGCGCACTATCGCAGGGTTGGAGATCTTCCGCTGGCGGCCACATTGCATTCAAAAATGGCCGAGGCGATAGCCAGGGGTCACGCTAAGGATGCCGCTGCGGCCTCCGATCGTCTTGTTGACTACATCGAGAGCTTTGCGCGAGAGACCATCACCAATTAGAACTTGGGTACCTTGGTGCTGCGAATTGGCCCCGGCGCGCGGAGATTAAGTCAGGCAGTTTGACCCTGCCTCGATTTCGCGTACAGCAAGAAGTTGGAAACTTCAAAGGTTCGATCACTCGACCTCGGCCGCCTTCCTGTAACCCGTCTCGTTACGCCGATCACGGGCCAGCAACGCCCAGACGATTCGAGCGTTCTTGCTGGCGAGTGCCACCGCCGCCACGTTCTTGTTGCGCCGCTGGACCACAAAGGTGGCCCCGGAAATCTGAACACGGCGATGAGTGAAAACTCTGCCCTGTGAGCGGTCCGCGAAGAGCGGGCTGACATGGAGCGAGAGCATGAGCAGAAGACCACGCCGGAACTTCTCACCGGCGTTCAAGGCCAAGGTGGCGCTGGAGGTCAACCGTTCGCCGGCAGTCGCATGCCGCGCCACATGCTCAAGGCACGAGGCTTCGAGGTCGGGCGCAAGCACGTGGCGCCCCTCATGCGGCGCATGGGCATCAAGGCGCTGTACAGCAAGCCCAACACGAGCCGCAGCATGTGTGATCTACCCGTACCTGTTGCGCGGCCTGGCGATCGAGCGTGCGAACCAGGTCTGGGCGATGGACCTGACCTGCATCCCGATGGCACGCGGCTTCGTGTACCTGGCCGCGATCATTGACTGACATAGCCGCAAGGTCCCGGCCAGGGACGTGTCGATGTCGATGGAAGCGGACTTCTGCGTGCGCGTGCTCGACCATGCGATCGCGCGTCACGTCAAGCCGGAGATCTTCGATACCGACCAGGGTTCGCAGTTCACCAGCATGGTGTTCACCGAGCGGCTCAAGGGCGAGGGCATCGCCATCAGCATGGGCGGTCACACGAGATGCCCACCGCGTCGGTCGTGCGTTCGCGCAAGCGACGCCCGCCCGCCACCGTGGACATCTCTGCACTGCGGTCAACCCCGGCAGCGTTCCACTTGTCGTCGCCCGACTCGTGTTCAGACCGATGGGGCCACCTCTCGGCCGCACATCCTCTTAGTACCTCATTTCAAGGGAAAACCCTCTATGAGATACTTTTGCCGCTCATGTAATATACTTGTGTCATGCAAGTCGGCATGTGACTGCGAAACTGCATGACATCGATTGGTCCTCATCTATCTGTGTCATGCAAAGGAGACAAAATGAAGTTAAGTCGGCGGACTTTTACCCAAGCAACCCTGGGTGCGGCGGCGATATCTGTGGGTGGGCCTCTGTTTGCGCAGGACCGACCTCTGCGTCTTGGCCTGTTGGCGCCGCGATCAGGGGTGGCTGCCTTCATGGGGGAGGACAGCATTCGAGCCGTTCGGTGGGGGGTGGACCGAATCAACCGGTCGGGGGGGATCGCAGGTAGGAAAGTGGAGCTCGTCATTCAGGAGGAGACCACTCCCAAGGACACAGTTGAGCGGTTTCGCCATCTGGCACTGCAGGAGAAGGTGGACGCCATTCATGGACTGATTTCTACCGGCGTTACTCTGGCAGTCGCCCCCGTCGCAGAGGATGAGCGTGTTCTGCTCCAGTGCTGGGATGGAACGACACAAAACGGAGTGCAAGAGTCGATGCCAAAAACTCGTTTTGTGTTCCGGTCGACTGACAACGAGTGTGAAGCAGTGATGAGCTCGCTCATGGCCATCAAACGCTTCAAAGGTAAGTTCGCAACTATTGCAGGAGTGAATTCCGACTATTCGTATGGGCGAAACTGCTGGGAAACGTTCAAGACGTTGTTGTCTCGCTATGACATCGAGGCCAAGGTTGTTTCTGAGCAATGGATCCGGGTTGGTGCCACCGATCTCACGACGAACGTGGCGGCATTGAACGCCGCCAAGCCTGATCTGATTTTCAATTCGCTCTTCCTCTCCGATCTTCCTATCTTTCTTCGGCAGGCCTCCGCGGCAGGTCTGCTGGCCAACGCAAAGATCGTGTCGACCGTGGCGGGTGGTCAAATCAATGACCTGCGGTCCAGTTTCGTTCCCGAGGGTGCATTGCTGGGGCAGAACACCTTCTACTTTGACTTGCCCGGAGCATCCGAATTGCAGAAGTCGTTTGTTGCGGAATACAGGGACCGCTACAAGGCCATTCCGACCACATCGGCTGACCGCGCCTACTTCAATCTGATGGCTTACAAAGCCGGTGTCGAGAAGGCGGCGAAGGCTGCCGGCCGCTGGCCAAAAACTGATGAGATCGCTGATGCCATTGCCGGAAACGACATCGAAAGTCTAGGTGGCCGAGGGCGTTATCGGGCCGACAAGATTGCCGAACAGATGTTCTACCAAGGCTTCAGTAAGAACAGTACTCAGCATGAGTACCCGGGGCTGTCCGATATTACCGCCGCGTTTTCTGATCAATTGCAGAAACCTGCAGGCGCAGACTACTGGAAATGGATCAAGACTGCAGATTTCCGCGTGTAATTATTCGTTAGCGGAGTGTGCTTTAAGCGCACTCCGCTAAGTTAAAAATTCCGTACACGCATGAAATGGACGCTTCAATGCAGTATGCCAACCTCTTTTTAGCCGGTCTCTTCCAAGCCGCGATTTTGTTTCTTGTCGCCTGCGGTCTACAACTCATCTTTGGCGTTCAAAAGGTCGTCAATCTTGCCTGTGGTTCGTTCTATGCGCTGGGAGCGTTTTTTGCTATCACGGCTGTCGGCCTCTTGCACCAATGGCAAATGCCGATGATTTTTCTTGTTCCAGCACTTGTGTTGTCTGGTGTACTCGTTGGAACAGTCGGAGCTCCGTTAGAGTTGTTGTTACGTCCCGTATATAGGCGAGACCCTAGCTATCAACTTTTGCTGACCTTTGGTCTTTTGCTGATGTTCCAGGATGTTTTTCGTTTTTTCTGGGGTGCTGCACCGAGATCAATGGACAGCTCTCTATATGGAATATATGGAACGATCGACATAAGTGGATTGCAGATCCCTGTATATAACTTTCTTGTCATTGGAGCGAGCATCCTAATCGCAATGATTTTAGGATTGTCACTCAAGCGAACCCGTATTGGACGGATCGTACGGGCTACGGCTGAAAATCGGAACATGACTGAAGCATTGGGTGTTAATTCATCCAAAGTATTCACAATGGTTTTTACGCTGGGCTGCATTCTAGGAACTGTGGGTGGGGCATTGGTTATTCCCACTTCGGCTGCCTCTATGACCATGGCCGCTGAACTCGTGGTGGAGGCCTTTGCAGTTGTTGTGATCGGGGGCTTGGGCAGCATGGCTGGGGCTGCTGTTGGCGCCATCATTGTCGGGCTCATGCGGGCGTTCGCAGTTTCGTTAGCTCCTGAAGTGGAGATTCTCTCCATCTATCTAGTTGTCGTTGTTGTCCTCTTGATTCGCCCTGTTGGATTGTTTGGAAGGAGCGCATCTTGAGCGCAGTATTTGACGTAATTTCTCCGAGAATTCGGCCTCGGCCGAAGCCGCGGTTGCTTAACGGCGTTATTCCATTTGTTGTGTTGCTAGCTGGACTTGCAATTGCACCTTTGATGCTAACGCCGTACAGCACCGTGATGCTTATGCCTGCCTTGGCATTTGGAATCGCTCTTCTCGGCATGAATCTTCTGTTTGGCTACACGGGGTTGCTGTCCTTTGGCCATGCAATGTTCTTGGCTGTAGGGGCATACGTGGCGGCCGCAGCGACCCAGGCGGGCGTTCTCCACTTTGAGTTGATCTTGATCGCAGCAGCGAGTTTGGGAGGACTATTCGCATTGGCGATTGGTGCTCTCTGTGTCCGTTTCACACATATCTTCTTTGGCATGCTCACACTTGCGTTTGGCATGCTTCTTCACTCTTTCCTGTTCAAGTTCTACAACTTGACAGGAGGTGATCAAGGTATGCGTGTCCTGCGGCCGATGTTACTGGGGCAGGATTGGGATATGACTGCGACTCAGTTTCTCAGTGGTCCGTTCTATTACTACTGTTTGATAGTTTATGTGCTGCTCGGATTGCTCACCTGGCGCATCGTCAGTTCGCCTCTTGGCCTCCAGCTGCGCGCTATTAGAGACAATGAGAGCAAGGCTCGGTACCTTGGCGTACGTGTCTATCGCCTCCGACTGTTTGCCTTTGTAGTGTCTGGCGTTTTCGGTGCAATCGCTGGCGCGATGTTGGGGGTTTCCACTGGACTTGCTGATCCGGAGCTTGCGTATTGGCCTCAGTCAGGCAATCTTATTTTCATGATGATTCTTGGGGGGGCTGGAACCTTTGTGGGGCCTGGGGTAGGGGCGCTCATTTTTGTTCTGCTGCATGAAGTACTGGTATCGAGTACGGCCTACTGGAGATTTATGTTGGGTGCTACGTTGGTGTTTCTCGTGCTTGTGCTTCCAGAAGGATTGATCGGCACGATTTCCAATCACTTGCAACGTCGTGTAAGGGGAGATGCTCAATGAGTGCCATGTTGAGCGCATGCAATGTATCCAAATCTTATGGATCGTACCAAGCTCTAAAGAATGTGTCTTTGGAGATCGGAGGCGGTGAATTCGTGTCAATAGTCGGCCCGAATGGAGCAGGGAAGACCACACTCGTCAATGTGTTGACGGGGTTGGCAGCCCCCTCCCAAGGGACGGTGCATTTCATGGGAAATAGTATTGCTGGAGTAGGTCCGGTTAAGTTGGCTGCGATGGGCATGGCCCGTTCATTCCAGCTGGTCAATATTTTTCCAGAGGTGAGCGTTTGGGAGACGATCGCAGTTGCTGTAAGTTCAAGGTTGCGTAGAGCTTCGAATCCATTACGAACATTGACCAAAGATCCTCAGATCGAGGACGAAGTTCAGCATATTGCTGGAACACTTGGGTTGCATCACAAGCTTTTTGAACGAGCTGGTTCTCTCTCACAAGGAGAGAAAAAACTCCTTGATATCGCCAGCGCATTTGCACTTCGTCCTAAGGCCATCCTTTTAGATGAACCTACTTCGGGCGTCTCAAGTGGAGACAAATACGGGATTATGGAACTGTTAGTGAAGGCGGCACGCTCGGAAGGGGTGAGCGCCATCATTCAAGTCGAGCATGACATGACACTGGTCGCACGTTACTCGCATCGGGTGATCGCGCTTCAGGAAGGGCGTGTGATTGGAGATATGTCTCCGGATGTTTTCTTTAAGGACTCCTTGATGCTTGAAGCAGTGATCGGCCCTGTCCACAGTAGTCAGAAAAAAAACGAGGGGGAACACCAGCCATGCTGAACGTGTCCGAACTGACCGTGGACATCCAGGGAAGTCGAATTCTTCGAGGTATCAGTCTTGAGGTTCGCGCCGGTGAACTGGTATGTCTTCTCGGCAGAAATGGAGCGGGAAAGACCACCACTTTTCGGTCGTTGATGGGCTATCTTCGGCCCGTTTCCGGGCGCATCTCGTGGGAAGATAAAGATCTTGCGCGCTTGAGCACATGGCAGATTGCGCAACTGGGCATTGGCTTTTCCCCTGAAGAATCGGAAGTGTATGCCGACCTCACGGTCGAGGAAAACATTGAACTTCCGACGTGGACTCGTACCTGTGGCAGACCTGCTGCGGAGCGCATTTCGGAAGCATATCGTATTTTCCCTAAGCTGGAACGATACCGTAAACGCGGGGGGGCAGAGCTTTCGGGTGGCGAGCGCAAGATGGTATCTATCGCCCGCGCATTGGCTCTCGACGCAGAACTCCTTTTACTCGACGAACCTTTTGAAGGTCTCTCACCCGCCATCATTCCACTTGTAGCGGAGGGAGTCGCCGCGATTCGCCAATCTGGGAAAGCCATTGTGATGGCTGAATCCAATTTGCATCATGTTCCAGATTACATAGATAAACTAGTGGTGATTGAGCGCGGTGAAATTATTTACACGGGCTCGTTGAGCGGAGCTCTCGGGGACGTGGAGGTTATGAAAATTATCGCGGGTGCCGTGGATGCGGAACCTCAAACTTGACCAGGGGCGAGATATGAAGACATATACGGGCGATCGAACTATCGATGGAATTAAAGTGCTCGCCGATGGCCAATTGTTGCCTGACCGGACCGACCTGCGTCGCTATGCGGAAATGGGGTTCGAATGGGGGTACGAAGGTGCCGAGCCGCGGCAGTTGGCTTTCGCTCTTCTTTTGGATCACACCGGTGACTTGAATCTTTCCGCTGATTCTTGCGAATCTTTCATGAAGGTCATGGTTGCAAATTTTGATAATGAGTGGAGCATTGCTTCCGCAGATATTGAAAACTGGCTACGAAGCAAGTCAAGGTATTGACTGCGGCTGAAATCGAGTGTTGTTGGCAGGCATGCCCCTGTTGGGGTGAATTTAATTGGAGGTTTTCATGGAGCTTCAATCTACTATGATGAAGGAACGCCAGCGTCGATATCGCAAAGAGTATCGACATCGTGTGGCGGGTTGGTACCACGGTTGGCTGCACTTGGCGATCATTGCCATCAGCGGTTTCACGGCGCTCTACATCTATGCTGCCAATCTTCGCAACGTCCAACTGTGGGAATGGCTGGCCTTGCCATTGGGTTTCATGGCATATCAACTCACCGAATACTTGCTGCATGCGCATGTAATGCATCGGCCTCGCAAGAACGTCATTTTCCGGGCGCTCTATGTGCGACACACATTGATGCATCATCAGTTCTTTACGCGCGAAGAAATGCGTTTCGCGGATCATAGAGATTGGCGTGTAACCTTCTTTCCCCCTTTCACAATGATCGTGCTTACCTTGCTGTCTCTCGTGCCATCGCTCGTCGCTGG
Source organism: Variovorax sp. GW821-FHT09B01 (assembly GCF_059418345.1). NCBI lineage: Bacteria > Pseudomonadati > Pseudomonadota > Betaproteobacteria > Burkholderiales > Comamonadaceae > Variovorax > Variovorax sp. GW821-FHT09B01. The sequence continues at coordinate 120,685 of NZ_JBWKPQ010000002.1, forward strand.
CTGGATTCTCTCCCCTAATTTCGGCTGGCTGTTGATGGCCGCGCTGACGGGTAGCTACATGTTCTATGAACTCGTTCATTTCTCATGCCATGTGAACGACAACTGGCTTATTCGAAATACGCCGATTATTAATACTGCGCGCCGGCATCATACGGCGCATCACGATCATCCATTGATGATGGAAGTTAATATGGGTATCGGAACCCCTATTTTTGATTGGTTGTTTGGAACCTCCGATCTCAAAAGAGGATTTTGGGGTCATATCTTTAACGGCTACAGCACGCGTTATTTGAAGCAAGATCTTCGAAAAACAGTTCGTACACCCAATTCAAATGATGGCGTTGTGAAATCGGCAAGTTTCTAGCATGACTGCCAAATATCCGGAGTGATTAAATGCCAACTAAATTCAAAGTAATTATTTCCATACTGATTTTGATGCTCTTCGGGGTGATAGGTTTGTATGAGTTTTCGATTGATCTTCGAACGGCTGGTTGGGCTGCATTTTTCTTGGGCGGGTTTATGGTGTTTTCGATCTGGATTTTTCCTGAGGTAAGCAGGGATGATCCTGTCGACGCCAATTGAGCGGCAGAAGGGTGCTCTGATTACTTCTGCTTCAGATCGGATTGAGAAAATGTTCGCCCTCAAGGCAGACGCAGATGTGTGGTCGTTCTGTTTGATTTAGAACAAGTTCGTTGGTACAGCTTTGGCGGCCAGTGACGTCATACTTAACTTAACCTAGTACATCCTGATGAGATTCAATGATTTTCGCAATCTCTCCATCGACGACCGTGATGCCTTCTGGACCGAACAGGCCGGGTTGGTGGACTGGCACAAGCCCTTCGACCGGGTCTGCAACCACGACAACCCACCGTTCGCGCACTGGTTCGAGGGCGGGCTGACCAACCTGTGCCACAACGCGGTGGACCGGCACCTGAAAGACCGCGCAGACCAGAACGCGCTGATCTACGTGTCCACCGAAATGGACACCGAGCGCACCTACAGCTTCCGGGAGCTGCATGCCGAAGTCCAGCGCATGGCGGCGGTGCTGCTGGGGCAGGGCGTGAAGAAGGGCGATCGCGTGCTTATCTACATGCCCATGATTCCCGAGGCCACCTTCGCGATGCTGGCCTGTGCGCGCATTGGCGCCATCCATTCCGTCGTGTTTGGTGGTTTCGCGAGCCATTCACTGGCCAACCGCATCGACGACGCCGCCCCCGTCGCCATCGTGAGCGCCGATGCCGGTTCGCGTGGCGGCAAGGTGGTCGAGTACAAGCCGCTGCTGGACGAAGCGATCCGGCTGTCCACTCACAAACCTGCTTCCGTGATCATGGTGAACCGGGGGCTCGCGCCAATGAGCCTTGTGCCCGGGCGGGACCACGACTACACCGCCTTGCGCGAGCAGCACCTGAACGCGCAGGTGCCCTGTGAGTGGATGGAGTCCACCGCCATCAGCTACACCATCTACACCAGCGGTACCACGGGCAAGCCCAAGGGCGTGCAGCGCGACACCGGGGGGTATCTGGTGGCGCTGGCCGCCAGCATGAAGCACATCTTCATGGGCGCACCGGGCGAAACCTATTTCTCCACCAGCGACATCGGCTGGGTGGTTGGCCACAGTTACATCGTCTACGGTCCCCTGATCGCGGGCATGGCGACCATCCTGTACGAAGGCCTGCCGATCCGGCCCGATGGCGGCATCTGGTGGCGCCTGGTGGAGAAGTACAAGGTGACGGTGATGTTCAGTGCGCCCACCGCCGTGCGCGTGCTCAAGAAGCAGGACCCGGCCTACCTCAAGCAGTACGACCTCTCCAGCCTCAAGGCCCTGTTCCTGGGCGGCGAGCCGCTGGACGAACCCACCGCGCGCTGGATCAGCGACAGCCTGGGGGTGCCCATCATCGACAACTACTGGCAGACGGAGAGCGGCTGGCCCATCCTCACCATCGCCAACGGGGTGGAGAAGAAGGCGAGCAAGTTCGGCAGCCCCGGCGTGCCCATGTACGGCTACAACGTGAAGCTCCTGCACGAATCGACCGGCGAGGAGCTGACCGGCGCCGACGAGAAGGGCGTGGTGGTGATCGAGGGCCCGACGCCGCCCGGCTTCATGCAGACGGTCTGGCGGGACGACGCGCGCTTCGTCAACACCTACTGGAAGAGCATTCCCGGCAAGCTGGTCTACAGCACCTTCGACTGGGGCATCCGCGACCAGGACGGCTACTTCTACATCCTGGGCCGTACCGACGACGTGATCAACGTGGCGGGCCACCGCCTGGGCACGCGGGAGATCGAGGAAAGCATTTCCAGCCACGCCAATGTGGCCGAGGTGGCGGTGGTAGGGGTTGCCGACCAGCTCAAGGGGCAGGTGGCGATGGCTTTCGTGGTGGCCAAGGACAGTTCTTCGCTCTACGACGATGCCTCGAAACTCAAGCTGGAGGGCGAGATCATGAAGCGGGTGGACGAGCAGTTGGGTGCCGTGGCGCGCCCGGCCCGGGTGCGCTTCGTGACAGTGCTACCCAAGACCCGCAGCGGCAAACTGTTGCGCCGCGCCATCCAGGCCGTGTGCGAGGGGCGCGATCCGGGTGACCTCACCACCATGGACGATCCTGCTGCGCTGCAACAGATACGTGCATTGTTGGTAGAAGAATACTAGAAGAAAACACACCGGAATTGCCGAAACGTGCCTCACTTGCGTACGGTAGTAGCAAAGCTTTGAAGTCAGCCCTCTGTCACAAACAGACGGAGAGAGTTGTGCAGTCCATCACCTCGGTATCAAAGCCAACACACGGTAAAATCCCAGTGATTGCTGGCCTGAATGAGGGGGCGTGTTGAATCTCTGATTTGCTCCATTCATCATTGGATGGACAGGTTGCGCCGTCGCCCGATCTTCCATGACACGCTCCCGCCTCGCATTGTGGCGACGAGTTGCTGCCCCAGCCGCTGTTCAAGCACCGGCTTCCAAGGCACCAAGCTGAACCCCATACCCTCATCGAGCAGTGCGTAGCGTCCGCTGGCAAGCATCACGCTGCGCCGGTAGATGCCGGCCACGCGCTGGCCGTCAGCCACGGGGCGATACCCCAAGCCGGTTTCGGCGGCAATGTCCTTCGCGGCGAGCGTCAGTTCCCGGTCGCGCAGCGTGCCCAGCAGGTTGCGCGCCAAGATCACGCGCTGCCCGCGCCGCTCGGCCAGCCCCTGTTCCGTCAGGAAGTTGGCACGCTGCTGCATTGCCTGCTTGGCCTCGCTACCAAAACCCAAATCACCCAAGCCGGAGCCGCCGCCGATCAACTGCTGGTCGAGCCAGGTGGCGCCGATGACGCGAGCTTGACGCTCAATGGGCAGGTGCGATTTTAGCTCCACGGCCACGCCGCCCAGGCGCTGCGCGTCGTACTGGCGGCCACGCTCGGGCAGGTCGTCCGGCACCTTCCATAGCCCCTCGGCCACGCGCTCCACGATGCCAGCCCGGCGCAGGGCTTCCAGGCGCCGGACATGGGCTGCCACGACTTCTTGCGGATCGCGGCCAGGGACAGTCTGCCCTTGCGCGATGGCAAGGTGATGGTCGGTGCGGTACAGGCCATTGCTTGCCATCGCGGCGATGGTCTTGTCCGCCGCCCGTATCTCGGCAGAGCCTTTCACCTCGACCACCGCGCCCATCGGATACTGCTCCAGTTTCGTCCTGGGCGACAGCGCGACGTAGTGCGCCTTGCCGTCGATGCCATCGACCACGAGATAGCCCCGGTCGTACAGTTCGTCGGCCAGCCCCTTGCCCGCTACGCGGCCGATGATGGAGTGCCCATCTTCGGCCGGCTGGAACACGGCCAGGTCGCGCTGCCTGCCGCCCATCGCACGTTGCATGGTGCGGATGATGTCGCCGCGCTCGCCCATCGCCCGCAGGGTGGACTCAGCTTCGGCGTGGACGGCACAGGTGCCAGGCTGGGTTTCCGTCGCCAAGCCCATGCGCTGAAGCCGTTGCAGTCGCCCGACCAGCAGCAGGCGCTGGCGCTGCAGCTTGGGATCATTGAAGCGTTCGATTTTCACCAATCCCTCTACCGCTTCACGCTGCAAGGTTCGATCCAGAGAAGTCCAGCGCTCCTGCTCCACCTCGCGGGCCAGAGTGCGCTGGATCTCCAGCTCGGTGCGTGGCCCGAGCCATTCGGTGGCCAGTTCCATCGCCCGCTCGCGCATCCCGCGGGTGATGTACTCCTGCGAGATGATGAGGTCTTTGCCCGTATCGTCCTTGCCGCGCAGCACGACGTGGGTGTGCGGGTTGTCGGTGTTCCAGTGATCCACCGCCACCCAGTCCAGCCGGGTGCCCAGATCAGCCTCCATGCGCTGCATCAGGTGGCGGGTATAGGTGCGCAGGTCTTCGAGTTGGTCGGCATGCTCGGGCGAGACGATGAAGCGGAACTGGTGACGGTCGCCCCGCCCGCGTTCCTCGAAAGCTGCCGTGTCCGCCTCGTCGGTGATGGTCCCATAGGCCCGTCCCTGTTCGCCCTGGCGATCCACGCCTTCGCGCCCGATGTAACGCAGGTGCTGCACCGTCGATTTGCCGCTGGCCTGCTGCAAATACACCAGCCGAACCTTGACCGTGGCCCGGCGTGAATAGGCAGTCAAGGACTGGCCCGTGAAGCTCGCCGCCGTATGCCCGCGCCCCAGACGAGAACCAGGCGCCTTGCCGGTGGTTTTGCCCCTCACCTTGCCACCCATTCCGCGCTTGCCGCCTGTAACGCCAGCCGCCTTGCTGGTCTGACGCAGCACCTGCGCAATGAAGGTGTCGCCGCGCTGCTTCGGCTTGCCTGGCCGCACGCGGAAACGGTCATCACCATCCGAGTTTCCGCGCTGGCTCATGATGCGCCTCCAGCCAAGCCCATCGCGCCCGAGCGGATGCGGCACACGGTGTTCCCAATGCCTGCATGGCATTTGCGCTGTTGGCGGCACGAAGCCACCCTGTGGCGCGTGCTGCCCCAAACCCATGTGCAGACTGGCTTTGCGCGCACCGTGGTGCCGCGCCCTTCAATCTTGCCTTCCGCCTTTGCCCCTCGCTGGCGCTCCGGGCAGCGGCGGCCCGGCGGCGTTGCTGCGCGAGCAGCCAGCGCGCCGGCGAACGCGGCGACGGCCATAGGCCGGGCGCGTTCGAGGCAAGACGCCTGCACATGGGACGGCTGCGCCGGAGGCAGCGCGAAGTGCGGCGCGGATGCGCTCGCACTGCACGCGCGACGACACGCGGAAGGCCACCGGATCGGCACGCCCGATGGCACGATGAGATGCACGGCAACGTGCAGCGAGTCGGCGACCATCATGGGCGGGACTCCAGCCAGACCGGATGCGCGACGCCGATCACGGCGCCCGCATTGACCGGCCCGAAATACCGACTGTCGAACGATGCCGGGTTGGTCACACTGAGCAGGAACAGTTCGCCGGATTCAAGGCGGCGGCATTGCTGCCAGGATGGCAGCGGCCGGCCCCAGCGGTCAGCAGGCAGCACGGCGGCCGAAGGCACGCCGTCGATGCGGACGCCGCGACCCGTGATGCACACCTCCAGCGGCGCGACGGCGCCCACGCGCTTGAGCAGCGGCACGCGCGCCGGCAGGTAGCCGCGCTGCGCGGCCAGCGCGGCAGCGTCTGGCGGCAGCGTGGTCAGGACGATGCTGCCCACGGACAAGGGATGTGGCAGCGAGCCGGTGCCGTGGCCCAGCGGATCGATGCGATACCAGCCGACCGCCACGCTGTCGGACGGGTTGTAGATCAGGCGCGGCAACGGCTGCACGAAGGACGCCCAGGCCAGCGCAGCGAGGCCGCAGGCGGACAGGCCCGCCAGCACGAGGCGAGCGCGCAAACGTACGCGGGGCGAGCGAGGACGCGGCGCGATGCCGGCAGTGGAAACGGCGGTCATGACAGCGCCCTCCCGGTCAGCCAGGCGGCGTGCCGCTCGGCGTTGTATTCAGGCAGCGGCAGGCGCGCGGCGAGGCGGTTGGCGAGCGTACGCCAGTACGCGGGCGAAATGCCGACAGGCGCGATGCCCAGCGCCTCGATGGCGTCGATGCGTTCCAGCACGGCACGGACTTGGTTCTCGCCTTCGGCGTGCAGCAGCAGGCGCACGCCCGGCTGCACGCCGGGGATGCGCTGCGCCGCATCGAGCGGCGTACAAGCCTGCATCACCATGAGCTGCCAGCGAACGGTGCCGTAGTCGTTGGCCAACCAGCGGATGCGGCAGAACATGGCGCCCGGCAGGAACACCGCGCAGCGCCGCCAGCGGTCGAGCTGGAGCGTGCGCGCGGGTTCGCCGAAGCGCAAATAGAGCTTGAAGCGCGGTTCGATGTAGGCCAGCGCCACGCGCGTCAATGGCGCGCTGGCAGGCTGGCTGGAAGGCGCTGCGAGCGCAGCCGTAGCCGCGATGGCAACAGGCGCGGGGGCAGACGAAGCGGATGCGTTCATGGCGTGTTCTCCTTGCGGTGCTCTGGAAACTCTCGCTCCAACAGGCCGCGCAGCAGGTCGGCCACGGTCACGCCTTGACCGAAGGCGGCGATCTTGATGCGCGCCCGCATCTCGGGCGTGATGTCGAGGGTCAAGCGAGCCGTGTAGAGGTCGCCCTTGCCCAACGCATCGGCGTCGCCCTGGCGAATCCACGCCTCGGCGTGCGGATTCGCGGGTGGACGCGCGCCGATGCCGACGCGCTTTGCTGTGCGCTTGCCGTTCGGTGGCGACTTCACTGTCATGGCGTCCACCGCAGCAGTTCATCCACCAGCGCAGTGATCTCGCGCGCGGCGGCGCTGTCGGGCGCCGTCTCGCGTGCAAGCCGACCAGCGGCCACGCTGTCGGCGAACACGATGCGCTGATGCACTTCCGCGCGCAGCGCAGGAAGCGGCTGGTCGGCGAGCGCCTGGCGCGCTTCGCGCCCGATCACCGTGGTACTGACGCGGCGATTGATGACGAAGGCCGCGCGCAGCGCAGGCCGGAACACCTGCGCTTCGCGGATCAGCGCCACCATCTCCGCGCTGGCCCACATGTCGTAGGGGCTGGGCTGCACCGGGATCAGCACGCGCTCGGCCGCCAGCAGCGCGGAGCGCGCCAAGGCGGCGATCCTGGGCGGGCCGTCGATGACGACGTGAGCGGCCCGCCTGGCGAGTTCTGGCGCCTCTTGGTGCAGCGTTTCGCGTGCGAGGCCCACGGCGCTGAACAGCCGTGGCAAGCCTTGCTGGCTTCTGCGCTGCGTCCAGTCCAGCGATGAGCCTTGCGGGTCGGCATCCAGCAGCACGACGTGCTGGCCTCGCATCGCCAGCTCGCCGGCGATGTGGGTGGCGAGCGTGGTCTTGCCCACGCCGCCTTTCTGGTTGAGCAGAGCAACGATCATGGCGCGGCCCTCCGTGTTGGAAGGCCGGGCTTTTGCTGCTGCGCTTGTGGCCGCGTGGCGGTTATCCACCGTGGCGCGGCGCTTCTACTAAAAGTTAGAGAATTTAAGTTAGGGAAGTTAGAAGGACGCGAAACCCTGTGCTGGCGCGGGTTTGCGGCCGATTTTGTTGCCTGATAGCACGAGGATTCGTTGCCTGATAGCACGATACCTCTGTTGCCTGATAGCACGAGTCCATCCACAGGCTCTCCCGAAGTTATCCTCGTGCCGTCTGCGGCACGGGCCGGAAGGTCAGCAGCGGCGAGGAAATCCCGGATACGTACTCGATGCCCAACAGGTAGCCCGGCAAGGCTTGCCGCGCCACCAGCGCCCGCAGGTCGGCGGCGAAGTCGTAGTAGCGCGCCACGCTGCCCGATTTGCGGTACAGGTGCTGGAAGTCGAATTGCCAGCCGCCCGGCTGTTGGCCGCCGTGCTTGCGCACCAGGCGGTACAGCCACCGCTCGATGCCGCCCGTGAGCCGGAAATACGCCGGGTCGATGGTCAGCACCAGGGCGGCGTCCAGCACGCCGGCAAAGAACCAGTCCGGCAGGATCAGTTCGAGGCCCAGCGGCGTGCCGCTGGCATCGGCCAATTCCTTCCATTCGTTGATCCACGAGAAACGGTGCAGGCGCCGCCCGGTCATCTCCCGGATGGACGTGGCCACCGTGGTCGATTGCAGCCGGTCGAGCGCGGCCTTGAGGCGCTGGTAGTCGCGCAGCGACGTACCGCGCCCGATGAAGCGCAGCACCTCGTAGGGGCGCACCTGCATCAAGCGCGAGGGCCGCAGGCCCGCGTCGCGCGCTTCCACGATCTGGCTGGCGGCCCAGATCAGGATGTCGGCATCCCAGATCGTGGCGATGCCATGTTCCTGCGTGCCTTCCACGCGGATCGTCACGTTGCCCGCCCGGAAGTCGATGGGCTTGATCCGCTTGGACTTCGCCAGCGAGAAGAACGGAAAGGCCATCAAGTCCTGGCTGTCGCGTGGCGCCATGTCGCCCGGCAGCGCGCGAAACAAGTCGAGCTGTTCGCGTTCCTGCAAGGGTTTGGACACGGCGAAGGCCACCCACGCGCCACCGATCAACGCGCACGGCTGTCGGCCGAGTGGTGCTCGGCGTACTCGGGATCGGAGGTCGTCTCGAAGCTGCGGTCGGCGGCCCAGGCATCGAGGTCGGCCACGGCGTACATGACGCGCCGGCCGAACTTGCGAAAGCGCGGGCCGCCGCCGATCACGCGCTGCTTTTCCAGCGTGCGCGGCGACAGGCGCAGGTATTCGGCGGCTTCGTCGTTGGTGAGATAGCGTTGGGGCTGCGCGGCAGCGGTCGGGACAGTGGCGGCAGGCCGCAAGGGAGCGGGACGCATGGTGTGAACCTCCATCGGTTGAAAACGACCGGCCACACAGCGCGACCGGATGGAGGCAGTCTCAGAAAAGCAAGCTGTCCTGCTCAGGGCCGTTTTGCGTCGTCCTCAAAACGACCCTTCTCAAGCGGCGGAAGCTGTGCTAGGCAGCGATAACCGCCGCGCATCAGCGCATCGCCGCGCCGCACCAGGCGGCGCACCTTCGAGCGCAGGCCGCCGTCGCTGTACCAGTCAGCCGCGGCGTCGGCACCGAACAGCCCTTCGCCCACATCGCGCAAGGACGCGCCCGCCAGGGTCGCGTCGAGCGCCTGCAAGGTGTGCAGCTCCAATAGCGCGGAAGGTGTTGGCCTGGGCGTAGTGGCGGCGAAGGTCGCGCCGGGCGCATGACCGCGCGCAGGCGCGGCAGTGCCGCCGCGCTGGGCATAGGCCACGGCCATGCCGTCTTCCAAGCCGGGCGCCAGCGCGAAGCGCAGGCAATGGCCTGGGCTGCGCGCAGTCAGCGCCAGCCCTTTGCCGTCGTGGAGTAGTTGCTTGTGGCCGGGGATGCGCCAGAACGCGAAGGCGGTGGCATCTTGCGGCGGATCGGCGTCGGGGTAGAGCTGTACCACGGAGGCATGACCAGGCAGCCAGGCTGGATGCGCGTCACGCGCATCCAGCGCCGGGTCTTCCAGCAGGCGCAAACCCCAGCGATGCGCTGCTTCAAGCCGGCGATGACGGCGCAGCCAGTCGAGCCGGTAGTCGGGATGCCTGCGCAGGTACTCCCAAGCAAGCGCAAGCGCGTCCAGCCAAAGGACATACAGGTATGCGGCAGTCGGATACCAATGCGCGATGTGATGAGGATTGACCATGACGCCTCCTCCTGCGAACAGGACTCGCCGCCACGGAAGAACTACGCGCTACATCGCCTCGTCGGAACGTCGTGGGTTAAAAGGATGGATGGGGCTGTCAAGACCGATTGGCTCCGATGCGTTGCAGTATTCGTCTCAATGCTGCGGCGACAGTGCCCCGACCGGGGACACTGCACAAGCCAGCCTGCCGCAGCCCGCGCCAAGCATCATGTCTATTTGGATCAGGCTGCTGGGGCTATGCCGCAAGAATCCCGATTAAGACTTACCCGGTATGACACCAGACTGAAAAAGTCACAGTAAGCCGTATTCAGTCCGGGATCGCTCCGTCGCGCTCGGCCAGCCGGGTGTATTCCGACAGCGTGCGCGTGGGGCGGAAATAGAGGTCGCGCAGCACGGGCTGCTGGCGCGGCCCGACGATGCCGGCCAGCTCGGACAGCTTGACGGTGCCTTGCGCGGGCATCCCGATTCCCAGGTCGATGAGCCCCCAGGCGGTATCGCCATCGGCGGGATCGAGCGCGGCCAGCAGCCAGGTCACATGCGCGTCCGGCGTGAACAGCCGCACCACAGGCACCGGGTCGATGACCCGGCCAGCGGCGCGGGCCTCGCCGTTGGCGAGCAATTGCGCGCGCTCCGGGGCGGTGGCGAGTGGCTGGGGCATGGTGGCAATCCCACAAATCCAATGATGCACGGATGCGGTTTCACGTCCAAGCGTAGAACCGCCAAACCGGATTTACGTCTTCGTGCGCAAGCACGGAGGCGCTTGCGTGGCTTTGCTGAAACCCGTCGATGCGGATTTCCGTAAAGGCACAAAAACGTAGAACACCAAATGAACACTATAGATTGTAGCCCTATAGGGCGCAATGGGCTGTCATCTTGGTTTTTCGAGGGAAACCATAGGTGGCGGCTCGGTACTCATTGGCGAAGGCGTTGAAGACAGTCAGGAAGGCGCGTGGCTTGAGCCAGGAAGCCTTCTCCGACGTGTCCAGCCGCACCTATATGAGCACCCTCGAACGCGACCTGAAAAGCCCGACCCTGCATAAGCTGGCCGAGCTGTGCGAGGTGATGGAGATCCACCCGCTCACGCTACTGACGCTGGCCTACGCGGGCGACAGCCCGCGCAAGGCCGACGAGCTGCTGGCGCAAGTGCGCCAGGAACTGGAGTCGGTATTGAAGGAGCGCGACGCGGCGAAGCCGCGCGCCTGATGTGATTGGGGTGGTGATGTGCTGCGATCAGCAGCGCAGCGCTCCGCCGCGATGGGCGGGGCGCTGCGGCGGTCACGCCGCCTGTGGCTTGCTGCGCGACCAGATCAGGTCGTGCGTGCCGTCCTCGCCTTCGATCAGGCGGGCATAGACCGGAGCCGGGAACGAAGGATCGTCGAGGGTCACGGACTTGTATTCCCGCCCGGCCTCGCTGGTCTTGTTCCATGCCGCGCCGATGTCGTGGCCGGCGGCCTGGAGGCGGAAGTCCGGGGCGTTCTCGCTGCTGCCCTTGTCGTTGGGAACCAGCTTGACCTTGACGTTGAGCGTCAGGGTGCGCAGCGTGCCGGTGAAGCCGTCTTTCTCTGCGGTGAAGGTGCCGATGTTGGCCATGATGTTTTCTCCTTTCGGTTGAACAAGGTTCGCGCCCATCGCGTCCTTGTTGTGATCCGGCCGGCGGGGGACGGGCTGGCTGCACCGCTTGCGGTCGAAACGCAGTGGAGAACCGGGAGGCGAAAAGAATTTGCTGCGCGAGGAAGCCGCGCAGCGGCGGGGAAATTGTTTTCGCCGGACGGTTGCAGCCATGAAGCCCGAGGCGCAGCCGCGCCCCCGCCAGGATTCACAACGAGACAAGGACGCCTTGGGCCGAACCGCTCCGAAAGGAGATGGGGCCGACTCGGTATCCCCGCCCGAAGGCTTCTCCGGCTCGCCCGCTGACGCGCGCCAGGTCAACCACCCGACGACAGGCGAGAACGCCCCTGCCGCACCTTGCGGCGCCGCTCTTGAGGCGTGGCGTGGAAGCTCCATAGCGATGCCGGGCGGGTCGTCCGTGAACTGTCCTTCGTGACGTGATGGGCAGGAACCGCCAGCGTTGAGGACGGCACGCATCTGCACAACCTGCCGCAGCGAGCGCCAGCGTGTTCGCCAGCGCCCCGTCCATCGCGGCGGGGCGCTGGCCGGGCCGATCCGGCGCAACCGGTTCGGCGGCATCGAGGGGCGCCAAGCATCGCGTGGCGGGGATAGCCCGCAGGGCTTTCCCCTGGGAGGCAAGCGAAGCGCGCAGCGCCGCAGGCGCGAAGGCGTGAGGGATTGAAGCCGAATGGCCGTGACGGCATAGGCGGCACGGGGCGCAGCCCGAAAGCCCGGCGGCGCTGTGCGCCGACACGCCCTACCATGACGAGTACGAACAGCGAAGCCCATACCCAAGGAAGCAACGATGGAAGAAAAGCGCATCCATGAGTTCTTCAAGCGATACCAAGACTTCTTCCGCCAAGGATTGAAAAACGAAGCAGACATGGAGCAGGTCGCTTTGTCCTACGCGACTGCCTTCATCGCAGCTTCGCCGGCCGGGGTCATGGCGGGCCAGAACGACGAGCAACTGAAACAGGTCATGCGTCAAGGATTCAAGCGTTACCGCCAGCTCGGCACGAAGGACATGACGCTGCGCGGCGTTCGCATCGACCCCATCGACGAACATCACTGCCTCGCGCACGTCGCCTGGACGGCGACCTATGACCGGGGCACAGCCCCGGACGTGTCCATCGACTTCGACGTCCACTACCTCGTGCAGCAGCTCAATGGCGAACCCAAGATATTCGGCTGGGTGTCAGGCGATGAACAAGCACTGCTGAGGCAGCACGGTATCGTCTGATCCTGGTGAGCCGCCGTGAAGGCGGCGGCGTTTCGATTCGGCTGTTGGCTTTGAACACCGGGCGCTGCCACTGCCGCGCCCGGATTTTGCGTTTCACCGCGCCCAGGGCGCGGTGCTGAACGCGGTTATTCCTTCGTCTCGATGAGCCACCACACGGCACGCGGCAAGGCTCGCCCAGTGATGGGGTGAATGTCGGTGAGGTCGGCGCAGGCCGACCAGCCCGAGGGCGGGCGGTAGCCGCGCACGTCGCCATCGCCGTGCCAGCGGCGGGCGCGCACCGTGCCGGGGGCGTAGATCGCCGCCATGCGCGGGCGGCTGGTGGTGGTGTGGGTCATGGGGGCTTCTCCTTCCGGCGAAGCGCCCCGGTCGAGGCCGGGGCGCTTGCCTTCGGCGCAGGTCAAGCGGCCAGCGTCTCGGCGGGTTCATCCGCCATTGCCTCCGCATCCTCCGGGGCGTCCTGCTCCGGGCCTGCCTCCTGCGCGGCATCTTGTGGGCCTGCGGCCTTGAAGATGGCGGGCATCCAGCCCTTACCATCGGCCAGCCGCTCGGCTTCGCTGGCAATGTCGGCCTTCTTGAGCTTCGCCAGCCGGGTGATGGATTCCGGTGCAAATGCGCCCACGGCATCCAGAATCACGGCCTTGGAAACGTGCTTGAAATAGCCTTCTGCGGTCGGCTTCCACCATGCGGCCATGTCGAGGCCCACGGCCTGCGCCAGTTCCTCGCCGGGTTGCTGCACTGTGGCGCGAGGCGTCACCACGTCCACCGTGGAAGCCACGCACACGGCCAGCAGGCGCACCAGCTCGTCTTGCGGCTTCGCCAGCAGTGCGGCGAACAGTTCGGAGCTGTCCTCCGGCAAGGCTTCACCGGCCACCTGTTGCAGTTCGCGCAACGCCACGGCGGCGGGCGATTCCGGCCAGTCCGGGGCCATGCCTTCCAGCCGGTCTTGCACTTTCAGGCTCACGCCCAGCGGCAAGTCGCGGCCGTAGTGGCTTTCCTGCAGGACGGTCTGCACCATGCCATGCACCAGCGAGGCCAGCGCGACGTGCGGATGCCGGGCGACTTCGATTTGCAGCGCCGCCGTGCGGTGGGCGCTCAACCGCTGCGCCAGCCTGTCGGACAGACTCGCGGCCTTGGGCGCGTCGTCGGCGTCGTGCTCGTCGTTGGCGGCTTCGCCTTCGGTGCTGCCGAAACCGCGCCGCAGCTTTTCCAGCGTGCGCAGCGCCTTGGCCTCGGCTTCACGCAGCAGGCCGCGATGAATGACGGCCTCGCCGTTGCGGTCGATGGTGACGATGGCACCGGCCACCTCGCGCACCTCGGGGGCATAGCCTTGCAAGGCGTCCTCCGCGTCTTGCAGTTCGCTGACCACCTGATCGCGCCGCTGTTCCAGTTTCTCGGCCTTGGCCTCGTCCTCGGCGTCGCAGGCTTCTTCTAGTTCGGTGTCGATCTTTTCGAGACGAGTTTCCAGTGAGGCGATGCGGCGGGCCTCGCGGGTGGTCGGCTCGCGGCGGTGGCGCGGGGCGTTCTGGAACGCCTGCCGTTCCTCGTAGGCCAGATGCGGCACGGCCTCCACCCATGCCCAGCCCTCGGCGCGCACGTCCTCGCCCAGCGTTGCCAGCTTGTCGCGCATCAGTGTTTCCAGCACTGCGGTATCGGTGAGGTAGGTTCCGGCATCGCCTTCGGCGAACAGGTCGCGGCGGATGCCGCCGCCTGCCTGCCGGTAGGTGTCCAGCCCGACGAAGCGCACCAGCGCGTGCGTGGCGTCGATTTCGCGCTCGGTCAGGCGCTCGCGCAGCTTGGACGGGCTGCGCTGCCATTCCGGCGCACCATAGAATGCGGCTTCCTGCGCGCCGTGGTCGTCGGTGATGGTCAAGGCCATCAACTGTTCCAGCGTGACGGTTCCGGCGCGGTAGTCGGCCATCAGGCGCGGCGCGATGTGGGCGAGCTTCAAGCGGCGCTGTACCACCAGCGGGGACACGCCGAAGTCGGCGGCAATGTCCTCTAGGGGCCGGCCTTCCTTGACCAGCGCGGCGAACGCCTCGAAATGGTCGGCGGGGTGCATCTGCTCGCGCATCAGGTTTTCCGCGAGGCTGACGGTACGAGCGGACGCATCGGGCACCAGCAGGCACGGCACTTCGTAGTCGGCGGGGATGCGCTTCTTCTTCGCCAGCAGCTTCAAGGCGGTCAGGCGGCGATCACCGGCAACCACCTCGTAAGTCTCGCCATCGGCGGAAAGGATGACGATAAGGTTTTGCAGCAGGCCGATGCGGGCAATGCTCGCGGCCAGTTCGGGGATGGACAGGCGCGGCATCTTGCGGGCGTTGCGCTTGGAGCGGCGCGGCAGCAACTGCGAGAGGGGAACCAAGATCAGGTTCTTGGACGGGTCGGCCATTTCCAGCGGGGCGGCGGCTTCGATGGCGACGGCTTCGGTTTTGAGTACGGCGTTCATGGTGATAACTCCTTGCGGTTAGGGATGCAGCAGCGAGAGAAGCGGCAAGGGCTGCTGCCTGCCCCTGCCGCGTGGGGATTCAGGCTTTCAACTGGCGCAGGCCATCGGCCAGCAGCCACAGGGCGCGGTTCAGGCGCACGCTTTGGTCGATGCCCTGCACGGGCCGGGTGGTCTGGCGGCGGCCATTCGCGGCGCGGGCGGACAAGCCACCTTTGGTCAAGTTCTCCTGCGTGCGGTTGAACACGCTCCACAGGTCGCGGCGGTCGTCGTCATGGCGGCGTGGCATCAGGATTTGCGATTCCGTGATGGGCGCGGGCCTGTCCTCGTCGTACTTCAACGCCAGCGCAGCGCGGGCGAACACTTCCGATTCCCCGGCGTCCAGCGTGATGGCGCGCATGGCATCGCGGGATTCCTGCGCCCGGTCGAAGCCGTGCAGGACTTCGTAAGCGCCTTCGATGACGTGCCCGGCTACGTCGCCCTTGTGCGGCACACGCACGTCGGCCACGGTGTCGCCGCAGACAAGGCCATTGCTGCAAACGAAGCGGAACATTCCGGCCAGCATCTGATAGCTGCTGGTGCCGTCATGGGAGTTCAGCAGGATGATTTCGTTGGCCTCGCGGCCGTTGATCTGGCTGGCGTGGCGCAGCCGAATCATGTGCTTGGTGTAGTCGCGGCGGTCGTCGTGGCGCACGCGGGTCTGCGTCACCATGAAAGGCTCGAAGCCTTCCCCGCGCAGTTCTTGCAGCACGGTGGCGGTGGGGATGTAGCTGTACCGCTGCGAGCGGCTTTCGTGTGGGGATTCCGCGAAGATGGACGGGGCCACGGCCCGGATTTGGTCATCGGACAAGGGACGTTCCGAACGCAGCACCGGCGAACGGGAAGCGAAGCGGGATGCGAGTTGCATGGCATTTCTCCTGACAAAGAAAAAAGGGTTTGCTGTTCACCGCACACCGGCTTCCTAGATTCGGAGCCCAGCCTTTCGGCTGTTCGGTGCGGTCGGCACGAGGAACCCGGTTGGCCCTGTTGCCACCGTCTTTCCTGAGTTCATCGCCCGCGACGGTCAGGAGCGCGCGGACGGGGGCCGTCAAGGAAACGAGCGCAGGGTTGGTGCGGCCCGCAGGCGCAGCCGAGGACACGGCCCTGCGCGCCTTGACGGCACACGGCCGCGGGCTACAGTCGCGAGCAAGGTGATGGAGTCAGGGGAGACGGCTGAACAAGGCAACGGCCGCCTCTTTGCGCCGACCGCATGGCAAGCGAAGCGCGCAGGCCCGAAGCTGGAAGCCGGGCCGGAGGCGTCAGCCGAGCGGAGCGAGGGAACGATGGAAGCCCACCAGGGGCGAGACTCGCGCAGCGAGGCTCGATGCGCAGCACGACAGCGCGACCGGCCGTGCTCCTTGGCCGGGGACGCCCAGACCTGAATTGGCATTCGGGTACCTGAGCACCGATTCGATGGCGGGCATTGGGGTACCGACAGAAGTAGCTTGGTCAAATACGCTACCAGGCATCTTCACCATCAAAGACAGGCCATGAGCGCACCCCAATCCGATAACCCGAAGCAGATCTGCGAAAACATCCTCATCGAGGGGAAACGCTATAACGTCGAGCACCGCATCCTGCCCAGCGAGAATGCTGTTGCGGATCGGCTGCTTGCTCGTGGTCTTGAATTGACCGAGGCCTACGAAGAACTGCACAGCAAGCTCAATGCACATCCGAACGCGCTGCAGATCTTTCTAGGGCTGATCCTCAGTACCGCCGCGTTCTGGAACCCGGAGAAGATCGCGCAGGCGCGTGCCGCACGCGGCGATCTCGGCAAAGTCAACCAGCAGATTGCGAGGAAGGCGGCAGAGTTGGCCGGGCTGCTGCAGCAGCGCTCCGATCTTCACAACACCTCCGGCTTCAGCACCGACACCCACTACCACGTGTGCGATGTAATCGAGGCGGCGGCCAAGGGCAACTACCTTTTCATGTCATACGTCCGGGAGCGCCTTGATGACCTTCATGGCCAGTTTGATCTCAAGTATTGGCCGTCGCTGAGCGACTTCCTGCAAGAGCTGGCCTCTGATGCCGAGGACGCAGTCATGGAAGCCACCGACCACTTGACTGCAGCCGCGACCGTGGCTTCGCGCCCATCCCGGGCCGATTTCCTCAAGGCGCTGCTTGCAGCGATTGATGAGAACAGTGGCCGCAATCACGGCCAACTGCCCACCGACTTCAAAGCCACCGACAACACGCTCGCTACCTTGGCGAGCTGCGCGCTGGACTTGGCTGCCGAAGACCTGTTCAATGGCCCATACGTGAAGCGGCTCCGTCAACGTGAACGCGATGGAGCCAAGTAGCCACCGCCCACCTTTCTGGAATTCGGTTTCGGGCTGATCGACACGCCTTGTCGGCGGCCAGGAGTGCCGCATCGGCTATCAGGAATGGGTGCCGCGCTCATCGCCTCAAGCCAAGCGCAGCACAGGCCGCACCGGGGCAGATACAGATGCCTACGACCGTCGCCCCGCATTCACGGTGCAGCTTGCAGCGCTTCAAGTGTGATGGTAAGATATTCTTACTGGCCGTAATGGCGTGCATGGAGGTCCAAATGGATGCTGCTCTGATTCAGACGACCCTGGTGGAAGTGTTGCAGAACATACAAGCCACGAGCGAGCTTGAGTGCCCGCCGCTTGGCGGCGCGACGAAGCCTATCGAGGAACTGCCGAAGTTCGACAGCAAGATATGGCCCGTCGCCATTGGCATGCTGGGCGCGAAGCTTGGGATCAGCATCGCCAATGATGTGAATATCTTCCGGCAGGACGATTCCAGCATTGCGCTGACCATTGACGAGATCGTGGCAAAGGTCGTAGCCCTGGTAGAAGGCCAGGCCGTGGTTGAACCCATGCAGGCGAACGCGCAATGACAGACGGTTCGGACACCCATCGCTCGGCGCTCGCCGAACGTTTGCGAGAGGCGAGAAAGGCCGCAGGTCTGTCGCAAGGCCAAGTGGCCAAGGTGCTGCAGATGCATCGGCCGACGGTTTCTGAGATCGAGGCCGGCAATCGTCGTGTTTCTGCAGAAGAACTGACGAAATTCGCGGAGACCTACGATGTCACCGTTTCATGGCTGCTTGGCGAAACAGCCGAACAGCTCGAAATGAATGACCCGCGACTCCAGCTTGCCGCACGCGAACTGAGCAAGCTGAAGCCTGACGATCTGGATCGACTGCTGCGGTTGCTGGCATCTATGCGCAGCTCGGACGCCGAAGAGGGAGGGGGAAGCAAATGAGTGCTCAGCCCTCGAACATGTCGACCGCGGGGCGGAAAGCTCTTGTGATGCAAGGCATGCAGGCTTCGATCGCGGCGCGCGTAAAGGCGGGATTGGATCTCAAGAGCCCCGCCTGCATCTATGGCTTGTGCGAGGCGCACAACGTCGCAGTCCGCTTTAACGATATCAATATGGAGGGCATGTACGACCGGACGCCGAAGCCGAGAATCCATGTTTCAGTGCTCAGGCCCTTGGCGAGACGGACTTTCACGTGTGCGCACGAACTGGGGCATCACGTTTTCGGCCACGGCTCGACCATCGACGAGTTGCGGGAAGATCAGGCCAACAGTGCTGATCGCCCACCTAACGAAGTATTGGCTGACGCTTTCGCTGCTTTCGTCTTGATGCCAACGCTTGGCCTGCGCGAGGCCTTTGCAAAGCGCGGCTTAGACCCAAACCGCGCAACGGCCCTCGACATGTACGCCATCGCCTGCAACTTCGGTGTTGGGCAGGCGACTCTGGTGAATCACCTCGCCTACGGTATCAACATGATCAACCACGTGCAGCGTGATCGCCTTGGGCGTATTACGCCCAAGGCGATCCGCACGGAGCTGCTGGGTGAGGTAGTTTCCATGCCGCTTACGGTTGCAGATCAGCACTGGAATTCACCGACGCTCGACATCGAGCAGGACGGGCTGCTGCTGCTTCCAGCGGGTGTGGTTGTGGACACCTCAATGCTCGCGCCCGAACGTGAGATGGCTGCAGGGCGACTCTTTCGCGCCGCAAAGTGCGGTATCACGCGGGTGGTGATACCCGGCACTCCTTGGGCGACCTATGTTCGTATTGCAAGGCGCCAGTATGTTGGTTTGGCTCGATTTCGTCACCTTGAGGAAACTGCAGATGACTAAGCTTCCCCATTCGATTGGCCCGCTCCTCGTCGACGAGCCAGACATGTCGCGAGCTTGGGCCAAGGCCGTGCTCCACGTTATTGATCACGCTGGTCCCGAGATATCGCCGCTTATCCTGAGCGTGACCGGCTTCGATGAACGCGGTGTTGTGCAGGAAACACCGGCCATCCGCTCGGCGCTTGACACGTTGCTGGCGGTCAAGCGTATGCGCAGCGTTGACGATGTGGCTTTCACGATCTTCCCGCAACGCTTGTGGCAGGTAGCTCAGGGCGATCGCGCGGCGCTGTTCCGATACTACAAGGATGCATTCCCGCGCTATCAGGCGATGAATCCACGAGACAACCGGCGCGGTCTTTATTTCGAGCGAATGACAGGGTATGGCCGGGGCCCCTGCGATGGCAATCAGCTCGAATGGATCCTGTCTCAGTATGAAGGACGGGAGGGTGTACGGCGATCGATGTTCCAAGCGAGCGTATTCGATCCAGCCCGAGATCATGTCGCCGATGCTCAACTTCAGTTCCCCTGCCTCCAGCATGTCAGTTTCGAGCCTACCAAACACGGGCTTGTCATCAACGCTTTCTACGCGACGCAGCAACTGTTCGTGAAGGCATACGGAAATTATCTCGGCATTGCCCAGTTGGGAGCCTTTATGGCCCATGAAATGAAAATCAAGCTACTTCGAATGAATGTTGTTGTCGGCGTCGCCAAGTTCGAGCGCATTTCCAAGTCCGATGTCGATCTGCAACCCTTGATCACGGCAGCACGCGCAAGTTTCGCTCTGAAGCCGCCGGCCGTGAATGAAGAGGTGCCCGCGCCAGTTGTCGAGACTGCAGCGTGAGGGTTGGCATCAGCAAGAGCTACCAGCCTTCGGAAAGTGATTCCATGGCCGTGCCTGCATCTATCGTCGGTCCATCGCACTTGCTGCCGATCAAAGTGACGCCGGTATTCGACAGCTACTGGCGATTCGCCGTGGAGCGACAGAACGTCTTTTACCAAAGGTTGAAGGGGAAGTCAGCGCCGTGGACTACCGATCCTGTGATCTCTGTTCACAAGTTCACAAACGCTTATCGTGCTTCGGATCGTGTCAGCCAATACTTGGTCAGGCATGTGATCTATCGCGACGATCTTCCGACGTCGCCGTCCGAGGTGCTGTTCCGTACTTTGCTATTCAAGCTGTTCAATAAGATCGAGACTTGGAAGCTGCTTGAGCACACCTTCGGTGAAGTCACCTTCAAGAACTACAAGTTCGAACACTATGACAAGGTCCTGAGTCAGGCGATGAGGGCCGGGGGCCGCATCTACTCGGCTGCTTACATCATGCCGCCCGGCGGCTCCGCTTTTGGGCATACGGCCAAGCATCAAAACCATTTGCGCTTGCTGGAGCGAATGATGGCTGATGACCTTGCAGGTCAGTTGGCGCAGTTGAAGAAAATGCAGACCGCGTTCGAACTGCTCCGAAGCTACCCAACGATTGGGGACTTCCTGGCATACCAGTTCGTGACTGACATCAACTACAGCGAAGTCACGGACTTCTCCGAGATGGATTTCGTCATCCCGGGTCCTGGCGCACGCGATGGCCTGAGAAAGTGTTTTGCTGATAGCGCGGGTCTCAACGAGGCGGAACTGATCCGATTGATGGCCGATAACCAGGAACGCGAGTTCGAGCGGCTAGGCATCAACTTCCAATCCCTTTGGGGGCGCCGGCTGCAATTGATAGATTGCCAAAACCTCTTTTGCGAGGTCGACAAGTACGCGCGGGTGGCTCACCCAGACGTGGCCGGAATTTCCGGGCGTACGCGCATCAAGCAGAAGTTTTCTCCCACCGGACCCTTGGACCTGCCTTGGTATCCACCCAAATGGGGTATCAATTCAAAAATCGAGGCAGATCTTTCGGGCCGCGTCAGCCAGATGCGGGATGGGAAAACCGCGAACAGGTCAATTGCCCAGTCAACCTTGGACTTAGGAAACTCGTGATGAACTTGAACACCTACCAGCGGGAAGCACAGAAAACAGATCGCGTGCCGTCACGACGGAAAAGCGGCGATGCAGGAAACGACCTCATGGTTCCTTTGCTCGGTCTGGCAGGTGAGACGGGCGAACTGCTCAGTGAGTACAAGAAGCACCTTCGAGACGGCGATTCCCATCTCCTGTTCAGGGAGCGAGTGTCGGAAGAGTTGGGCGACTTGCTTTGGTATGTCGGAAACGTCGCTGCAAAGTTCGATCTAAAACTTGAGGATATTGCGCAGGCAAATCTGAAGAAGACTAGGGACCGCTGGGGGCCGCAGGATACGGGGTCTCTCGCTTTCGATGCAGAGTTCGAAGAGCACGAGCGGTTGCCTAGACGGTTCGAGGTGGAACTCAGCGAGGTGACCGTTGACGGGCGCAAGAAGATTCGAATGTGCGTCAACGGCAAGAAGATTGGTGACGACCTGACCGACAACGCGGATGACCCCGATGGCTATCGGTTTCACGACGTGTTCCATCTCGGTTATGTCGCCGTACTTGGCTGGTCGCCGGTTATTCGAAAACTCTTGAAGAGGAAGCGCAAGAGCATCCCTCAAGTGGACGAGGTGCAGGACGGTGGCCGAGCCCAGGTTCTGGACGAGGGCGTCGCAGCGCTGGTTTTTGACTATGCGAAGGAACACCGTTGGCTCGAAGGTGTTGGCGATTTGGACTACAAGTTGCTGCGTACGATCAAGGGTGTGACATCGCTACTCGAAGTGCGAGAGAGGTCGCTTGGGGAGTGGCAGCGCGCGATCTTGGTCGGATTTGAGGTCTGGCGCCAGGTTCTGAGTGCCGGCGGAGGAAAGATACTTGTCGATCAGGATGCTAAGAGTCTGACTTTTCTCGGACCACCCGATAGCGTCCGGCGGAAAGCTCCGCGCAAGTCGTGATGGCTGTTGGAAGCTTATAACAACGCAAGGCCCTTGGCATGACCGGCAACCATCAGTTATCAAGGTTCGGGAACGTTGTAGCTCACGGCATAGATGTTGTCGACGTAGCAGATTTCTCCCGGCTGATGAACGAACAGGCCAGCGACTTCTTGGATCGGTACTTCACTCCTGGGGAACTAGCTACTGCGAATGAAGGAGGCAACAGGATCGAGAGGCTTGCCTCGCGCTTTGCCATCAAGGAGGCCGTGTTGAAGGCACTTGGTACAGGCTGGGGCGACGGCATCGCGTTTACGGATGTCGAGGTCGTGTCTCAGCGGAAAGGCGCACCAACTGTTGCTCTGCACCGCAGATTGGTGGAGATCGCGGACGAACAGGGGATTGTCCGATGGCTGGTGAGTGCGAGCCACACGGCCACGGTTGCCATGGCAAGCGTTATTGCTCTGGGCTCATAAGGGGAGATCATGCATCTGGGGAACTTGGCAATTTCGCGTTTCCGGTCGTTCGACAATGTGACCATCAGCCTTCGTCCCGATCTGACTGTCTTGGTTGGCGAGAACAATGGTGGGAAGTCGAACGTTGTCGATGCGATAAGGCTGCTGACACTGCCGCTGAGCGGACGTAGGGAGCGGTATCCAGAAGACGAGGATGTACGACGCCACGCCACCGTCCCCAACTTCCAAATAGAAGGCACTTTTAGGGGGCTTGGGGATACGTTGAAAGGTTTGCTGATCTCGGCTGTGCCGGACCCCACCCAGGATGAGGCGGTTTTTGGCTATCGATACGAGGCACGATCCGAGCGCGCCCCACGCGGCAAGACCACGATGTGGGCCGGGCGCTTCGACACCAACGAGCCTGAAGCCGGCTCCTCCGATCTGATCCGGCACGTGTACCTACCGCCGCTGCGTGACGCGCACCAAGCGCTTGGTACCGGCAGCGGAACGCGGGTCATGGCATTGTTACGCCACTTCCTGCCGAAGGAGCAAGAGCCGGACTTTCTCGCAGGTGTTCGCCGGGCAGTCGCGAGACCCGACATCCTGAAAACGATGAATACGGAGATCGGCACCGCGCTGGGGATGTTGACAAATGGTGTCCGCCCTCAGGCTGCAGCGTTGGACTTTGGGGAGGAAACACTACTCGACGTCGCCCGCGACTTGCGGTTCCGCTTGGCCGACATTGGCCTGGCGCCCGAAGACATTCGAGCATCTGGCCTCGGCTACTCCAATTTGCTCTATATGGCCACGGTCGTTGTCGAACTGGCAAAAGCCAAGGAGGCCGACCTGACGATCTTTCTCGTCGAAGAGCCGGAAGCGCATCTGCATCCGCAACTCCAGGTGTTGGTCCTCGAATTCCTTCTGGAGCAAGCACGTCAATCTGCGGCACGCGCCATTGAGGCCGGCAAGCCGGAGGGCCGCATTCAGATCGTGGTTACCACGCATTCACCGAACTTGACAGCATGGGTGTCTCCGTCGCATCTGGTGGTCATGAGATCGCGGCGGCGCGAACAGAATGGGATAGCGGTTTCTGAATCAGTCAGCGTGCCTATCGCCGAACTCGGACTGAAGCCGAAAACGCTCGACAAGATCAGCCGCTATCTAGATGTGACCCGCTCAGCGCTGCTGTTCGGCAATCGAGCCATCTTGGTGGAGGGAATCGCCGAGGCATTGCTGTTGCCGGTGCTCGCGCAGAAGGTCGTTCTCGCCGCAGACTCTGACGGATGGCTACGATTCAAGGGAACCGTCATCGTGGCGATCGAGGGCGTGGACTTTCGCCCGTATGTCGAAGTGCTGTTGCGGCCGTATGGCGACGCACGCATTGCAGACCGGCTGATCGTGATCACCGACGCGGACCCGACCGTGCTGGGGAATCGAAAGCTCGATCTGGAGAATCTCGCTGAAACACATCGCGCGCCGCAGGCACTGACGGTGTTGACCAACCAGCTCACGCTAGAACACGAGATTTTCAGGGCTGGCAACGAAGCGTTCTTAAAGAGCGTGTTCCTTCGGCTGCATCGCAATTCACGTCGCGACTGGATGGATCGAATTGAAGGTGTCGCAGCGCCGGAACGTCCCGATGCATTCCTCAAACTGATAGAGGCCAAGAAGACCCGCAAGGGCGATTTGGCTCAAGCGATTGCCTCACGAATCGCGGCAGGCGAGGCTTTCGTGGTGCCTGACTATCTCGCCGAAGCGATCCGCGGTGCCGCGCACGTATGACCGGTATCCAGGGCCTGACCGGAGAGCAGGAAGCATTTTCCCAGTATGCCGGAAGCGCATTCGTACATGCATGCCCTGGTGCTGGCAAGACGCGGACAATAATCGCGCGCTTGACGAGGATCGCAGCCGCGTTGCCGGCGCGACATGGCGTGGCGGTGCTGTCTTTCACAAACTCCGCCGTCGATGAGTTTCGGGAACGCTGTCGTGCAGCGGCGCTCGATTCCCTATTGAGACACCCCAGCTTCATGGGCACGCTCGATGCGTTCGTTCGTCACTTCGTTGTACTGCCAGGCTGTGCTGTGGCAAGCAAAACGCGTCCGATCATCCTCGACAGCTGGGACAGCCTTGGTGTCGGCATTCGGCTGTCGGGGCAATTCGCCTTCCAAGGCGATCCGGTGAGCTTGGATCTTTTCGACCCTGAAACCAATGTGATTCTGCCCGACAAGATTGGACACGCCGGACTTCGAAATCATGTTCAACAGCATCAAGCCAGGTATCAACAGGCTGCATCCCTTCGGCGACGTGGCTTGCTTCAGGCTGGCTATTTGAGCGCTGCCGATGCTCGTGTTCAAACTCTGCAGTTGATCCGCGATCCAGTAAGAGGAAAGGCACTAGGGCGTGCGCTGGCGGCACGGTTTCATGAGGTCATGGTGGACGAAGGACAGGATTGCAATCCGCTCGACTTGCAAATTCTCTCCTGGTTGCGGGGACACGGCGTTCGGGTCACCTTCGTGTGCGACCCCGACCAGGCAATCTACGAATTCCGCAATGGCAATCTGGCTGGTATTCAGGAGTTAAAGGACACCTATCCCGCAGAGGCGCGTCATGAGTTAACAGGAAATTTTCGCAGCAGTCCTGCCATCTGCAGATTGGCTGCAACGCTTAGAAGCGAGGCGCAGGTAGACGACTCCGTTGGTGACACCGCGGACGTTGCACATCCCGTTCTACTTCTCTCATACGGTGGCCGCGGTCCGAGCGCAGCAATCGGCCAGGCCTTCCTTGGTCGGGTGGTTGAACTTGGTTTGGATTCGGCCAACGCGATTGTCTTGGCGCATTCAGGCAATGTCGCGCAGCGTGCGGCCAGCAGTGTGGCCGCAGTTGACTCTAATGGAACCTCGCGGATTGAATCGCTTGCCCGACGAGTAGCCGAGTTCTGGTCACCTGCCGCGACTGCGCGGTCCAAGGAAACGGTAGTGCAAGCGGCGGAAGCCCTGCTACTGGACTTCATGGGTTTGCGTCAGGAAGGCGAGCATCTTCGGCGGGCCATCGAACGGACAGGTATGGACCGGCGTGCCCATCGTCGACGAACTCTGACCCTCCTCATGAACCTACCCAAGGTGTGCGGGAATACCGACGCCGATCGCCTCGCATGGATCGACACCGTACATGCGCAGGTTCAACTGCTTGGCCTACCGCTACCCCCGGGTGTGACGATGCGTACGTTTTTCCGGAAGCCACCCAATGGGCAATGGTCGAGCCATCTTCAGATTCCAATTGAGACCGGCTTGAGGTGCGCCAAGATTCACGAGGCGAAAGGGCGTGAGTACGATGCTGTGTGCGTCGTGATTCCTCCCAATCGAGCCCCGAAGAACCGCAGCGAAGCGCTTTTCGAATCGTGGGCAAATCGGATCGAAGCGGAGGCAAAGCGCGTGGTCTACGTCGGTGTCACTCGGGCGCGGCACCTGAGCGCTCTGGCTGTTCCAGCTGCTTTTGCTGACCGTTGTGCCGCCCTGATGACGGCCGGTGATGTCCCCTTTGCTAGGAGGAACATTTGAAGGTGCTGGCCACACGGTTGATTCGGCTGGCGGAGATGTGCCTATTTCATACGCAATCGTCTTTGTGGGAACGCATTCCGCTACAGGATGCTTGGCTGGACGCTTGCGATGTTGTCGGGCAGGTTTTTACATTGTCCTGCGCGAAGAGTGTGAAGCGGTTCAGGAAGGTGGTGGCCTGGGCTAGGCGCTGGTCTCGCGCTTGCAATGGGCTTTCCCGTCAAGATCGCAAAGCCGCATTCCCCTAACTCCGATCCAGTGGACTTACGTCGTTAGCCGAGCTGACCATGGCGTTCGAGCATTCGCATCAAGATGCTGTTCGCATGCCTGAAATTGTCTAGCTGGTCGCGAAGTCCGTAGGCCCATTTTGCACCGTGGAAGAGGTTGTTGCGCAGTCGCCAGACGATCATCAGAAGGGCCAACATCCGGTCGCGGGGGGCGTTGTTCGCGCCCTTGATAACCGCCTGCACGAGATCAGGGTGGTCTGAGGGGCGAAGGTTGAGATGAGGGAAGTGATAGGTCAATGCGCCATCGGCGAAGTAACGATTCCGAAAGTAGGCGAGCTCTGCGTCGTAGAGACCAGCTTCAAGCGTACCGTCCATTGCCCAAACATCGACTCGTTCCCGAATGCGGTCGGCACGGGCGAAATTGGCCATGATCTGTGCCTCGAAAAGACTCCAGAGAAAGGCGAAGTCAAATATGGCGCGGCGATCGGGATCTGGAAGATCCAGAAAACCGGGCGCGCGCGCTTCGAGCCATTGCTCGCTTGCACTCTGTTCCTTCTCATTCATGCTCGGTCGTCCAGTTCTTCGTTGCGCGGATCGACTTCCCTTACTGTCGCCCCATTCCCATACGGCGAGATACTCTGGCACTGCATCACGGTCTTTAAGGGCCTGTTGATGATGGAATAGTGTGTTGAGGGTTCACCCGTGCGACACGATGGGTTCGGCCGGAGCAACGGACAAGCGCATTCCGACCGCGTGCAATACCGCCAGCAAGGTCTTGAGCGTCGGATTGCCTGTGGGCGACAGAGCCCGATAGAGCGCTTCACGGGTGATACCCGCTTCCTGGGCGACCGTAGCCAGTCCGCCATAGGCCTCGGCCACGTCGCGTAGCGCGAGCAGGCCGACCGCGCGATACTCCGGGTTGTCCAGTTCTTCCAGTGCGGATTTCAGGTACTCGACCGCAAAGCCTCGATCGGCACGCAGCTCGGCAATGGTGGCCTCGCTATGGGAGACCGAGGCGGCATGTTTGCGATTGCTCATGTATTTCTCCGTTTCCAGTCCAGCCAGTATTCCTTGGCCCGTTGAATGTCCGCATCCTGCGAGCGCTTGTCGCCGCCACACAGCAGGATGACCAGCGCTGCACCGTGCCGGCCGATGTACACGCGATAGCCGGGGCCGATGTCCTCGCGCAGTTCCAGGACACCTTCGCCGACCGGCTTGATGTCGCCAAAGATGCCCAGGGACACCCGCCGGAAACGGATTTCCAGCTTGGCCCGAGCCCGCACGTCCCGCAGATCGGCCAACCAATCGGTCAGCGGCACCGCGCCATCCACACGTTGGTATCGCCGGACTTCAACCATGGCTTGGCCTCCATTGTAACTTATAAATCACAAACATCAAGGTGGCCACCTTCATGACGCAAGCTCGGCCGGCGCCTCGGTCGCGCGCTTGCTGCCGGGCGGGA
Source organism: Variovorax sp. GW821-FHT09B01 (assembly GCF_059418345.1). Lineage (NCBI taxonomy): Bacteria > Pseudomonadati > Pseudomonadota > Betaproteobacteria > Burkholderiales > Comamonadaceae > Variovorax > Variovorax sp. GW821-FHT09B01. Next base: position 148,280 of record NZ_JBWKPQ010000002.1, read on the forward strand.
CTGCGCGCGTGCCCTCCTTACGATGCCGGAATGGCTTGTAGACCGCGACCGGGCTCTTGGGCTCCTGCATCACCGGAGCCGGGGGCGAAACGTCGGCGGCTGGTGACGGCCGCGTTTCGATCACGACCTTGCGCCGGCTCGCCACCAGCTCAGCAGCTGCGCGAACGGGATCGTCCTCGGTGTGCACGTACCGCATGAACATCGTGACCGTCTTGTGTGCGGTCAGCGCCATGCCGACCTTCACGGGGACACCTGAGTTGGCGATGTCCGTCGCAGCGCGATGGCGGATGCCGTGCGTTCCGACATGGGGAACGCCTGCGCGATTGAGGACGCGCCGCCATGCCTGATAGTAGGAATTGGCAGTCAGCGATTTCTTGTGATTGAAGATCGAGGGGCAGACATAGGGAGAATTCTCGTAGCGCGCCGCGGTCGACAAGAGCCGGTGTGCTTCCTCGCTCATGGGCTTGGACATGTCGCCGGTCTTGCTATCCGGCCAGACCACACGCTTGTTGGGCAGGTCGATCCAGTCCCATTCCAGCAGCAGGATCTCCGACATGCGGGCAGCAAACTCGAACTGCAGCCGGATCGCCAGTGTCAGCGTCGGATGTTCCAGCCCTTCGGCGTCAGCCTTTTCGAGATAGGCGAACAACAGCGCCATCTGCGCGTCGGTGATCAAACGCGTCTTGCCTTTCTCGGGATACTTCGGAACGTGCCGGCAGGGATTGGAGCCATCGGGCCGGTAGCCCCACAGTTCGGCGAGGTTGAACATCTTGCGAATGCAGCCGAGCACCCGATTGGCCTGGATAGGCGACTTCTCTTTGCGCTTCATCAGCGCGGTCACATCCAGGCGGGTGACGTCCGCCACTTTCATGTTGCCGAAGGCCGGAATGATCGAACGGTCGATTTGATGCTGATACGAACGCTGGGTGCTCGGCTTGTTGCGGGTCTTGGAGTAGTCCTCCATGAAGCGGGTACACAGTTCGGCAACGGTCGGCGCCTTGCGCGCCTCCGCCTTCTGGCCGCCGGGGTCGCCACCACGGCGGACTTCGGCCAGCCAGTTTTGTGCGAGCGTGCGGGCTTGCTCGACGGTCAGTTCACCGAACAGCCCAAGCGACGGCTTGCGGCGCTCGCCTGCGTTGGTGCGATACTGCACCATGAACACCTTCCGGCCTGTGGGGGTCACCTTGCACAGGAAGCCCGGAACCAGCGTGTCGCGTAGCTCCACGTCAGTGGATTGAGGCTGCGCCGCATCGACCGCCGTTTTCGTCAGTTTGATCTTCGCCATGATTGCTCCTTGGAATTGCCCGATTTCCAGGAGCCGGGCAGGAGCCAAGCGAAAGGGAACCGGGTCGATTTGCATCAAGCACCCGGGTATCATCAAGACAAGATGTCCCTGTGAAAACCTGCCCCAGGGGGCTCTATCCAAGCCCGGAGGGCCTCGGTGCAGTGCCGATTCTTCGGCTTAAAATCCGCCGCTTCCTTAATCGGGGCATACGGGTTCGACCCCCGTTCCGGGCACCACATCTAACAAGGGAGCATTCAATGCCTCGCTACAACGCTCCATTCGAAATTCATGTGCATGGCGACGTGGCCCTGCGTTCGGACGTCGGTTTCGACCAGATCCAGGAAGCGCTGAAGCCATTGTGGAAATACGCGGGCGCCAAGTCGCTCGCCGACGGCGCCGCCAGCTCCTACGAGGAAGAACCCGGCATCCGCTTCGAGCCCAAGGACCACATGCTCCAGATGTGCTGGACCGTGGCCGGCGACGAGGACTTCCGCCAGGCGCTCGACGAGATGTGCATGGCCCTGAACGAACTCTCCGAGCGCGGCGCGGCCATCGAGGTCACCTTCTACGACACCGACTTCGACGAGGAAGAGGGCGACCCCGACGAGGAGTCGCGCGACGACTTCGTGATGCTGTTCGTGGGCCCGAATCCGGCCGCGATCATGCAGGTGCAGCGCGACCTGCTGGTCGAGGACGTGGTGAACCTGATGGAGCGCCACTTCGACGGCTCCGAACTCGGCGGCGTGGTGGCCGAGATCGACCGCCTGTTCAGCGACCGCTTCGATGCCCTGGTGAATTCGCTCGAGATCGGCAAGCGCCCGCGCGGCACCGGCGGTACCGGTGGCGGCGGCAGCAGCGGCCATGGCGGCGGACGCCGCCCGCGCCACCTGCACTGAGCGCCACACGCCTGCCACGCGGCGCCACCACCATCCGCCGCATGGCAGCGCTCTTTCCTTCTTCCGCCCTCAACGCCGGCGTGCGCAAGCGCGAGGTGTTCGGCTGGGCCATGTACGACTTCGCCAACTCGGGCTACACGACCGTGGTCATCACGGCCGTGTTCGCCGCCTATTTCGTGGGCGGCATCGCCAAGGGCGCGCCCTGGGGCCCGTTCGCATGGACCGTGGCGCTCAGCATCTCCTATGCGATCGTGATGTTCACGATGCCGGCCATCGGCGCCTGGGCCGACCTGCGCGCGGCCAAGAAGCGGCTGCTGGCGATCACCACCGTGGGCTGCGTGATCGGCACCGCGGCGCTGGCGCTCTCGCCGCGCTTCTCGGGCGCCACGGGCGTGGCGGTCGCCATGCTGCTGATCGTGGTGTCGAACACCTTCTATTCGTACGGCGAGTCGCTGACCGGCGCCTTCCTGCCCGAGCTCGCGACGCCCGAGGGCATGGGCAAGGTCAGCGGCTGGGGCTGGGCCTTCGGCTATGTCGGCGGCATGCTGGCGCTGGGCCTGTGCCTGGCCTACGTGCTGTGGTCGCAGGCCCGCGGCCTGCCGGCCTCGCACTTCGTGCCGGTGACGATGCTGATCACCGCCGCGATCTACGGCACGGCCGCCTGCGCCACCTTCGCGCTGCTGCCCGAGCGCGCCAGGCCGAGCGCGCAGGCTCTCGGCGACGCCAAGGCGCCGGGCGCCTGGCAGCAGCTGCGCTCCACCTTCCGCCAGGCGCGCGCCTACCGCGACTTCATGACCCTGCTGGCCTGCACCGTCTGCTACCAGGGCGGCGTGGCGGTGGCCATCACGCTGGCCGCGATCTATGCCGAGCAGGTGATCGGCTTCGTCGCGAGCGAGACCATGGTGCTGATCTTCGTGCTCAACATCGCGGCGGCGCTCGGTGCCTTCGGCTTCGGCTACGTGCAGGACCGCATCGGCCACAAGACCTCGCTGGCCGTCACGCTGGTGGCCTGGATCGCGGTCTGCGTGATCGCCGCGCTGGTCACGACCAAGGGCGGCTTCTGGTGGGCCGCGGCCATCGCGGGCCTGGCGATGGGTTCGAGCCAGTCGGCCGGCCGCGCGATGACCGGCTACTTCGCGCCGCCGGCCCAGATGGCCGAGTTCTTCGGGCTCTGGTCCTTCGCCACGCGGCTCGCGAGCATCGTCGGCCCGCTGGCCTACGGCGCGGTCACCTGGCTCACGGCCGGCAACCAGCGCATCGCGATCCTGTCGACCGCGGTGCTGTTCGTCGCCGGCCTGCTGCTGCTGTGGCCGATCGACGTGCGGCGCGGCCGCGAGGCCGCGCTGCGAGGGCAGGCGTAGGTCTCAGGAGCCGCCGAACAGGCTGCCGTTGGTCAGGGGCCAGCCGGTACCGGCCTGGGACTTCCAGTTCGCCGTGTTCTTCACGCTGGCCGTGAAGTTCGCGATGTCGGTCGGCGTCGGCGAGGCCGGCAGCATCGGACCGTTGTAGAGCACGTCGAACTTGTCGGGGAAGTTGATCGCGACACCCGCGCTGCTCAGCGCGGCGGGAATGCTGCCCGCGCCCGTGGCCGGACCCACCGTGATGCTGGCCAGGTAGGTACCCACGCCACTGATCGCACCAGCCGCGCCGTCGCCCAGACCCGCGACGGTGCCGCCGACGAAGGCATAGACCGTCTCGTTGGTCGCGCTGAGGCCGCCGCCCGCACCCTGCGTGGTGCCGATGTTGGCGATCGGGTTGGTGTTCTTGCTGACGTCCGGCTGGATGGTCACGATGGTGCCCACCGTGAGATTGCGGTCGGCGGTCCAGACATAGGCGCTCTCGTTGGTCACGCCGTCGAACTCCTTGTCGGCGGTGCGATCGCGGTCGGTGAACACGATGCGCGTGCCGGCATCCATCGGCTTGAGCAGCACGAAGGCGAAGGCGTCGGTCTTGTCGGCGTTCAGGCCCAGGAACAGGATGTCGCCGGGGCCGAAGGAAGGCGGCGCGCTGGTGGTGAAGGCGATGGTGCTCGCATCCGCCACGCCCGCGAAGGCGTTGCCCTTTGCATCGAGCACGGCGTTGGCGTCCACGGTCACGTAATAGCTGGTGGACGCGGCGAGCGGCTGGCTCGGCGTGAACGTCAGCACGTTGAAGGCACGCTGCACGCGTGCGGCCGGGCTCGCGGCCGAGAAGGTTTCGACCACGCTGCCGTCGGCCTTGTGCAGCACGATGTTGCCCGCGCCCAGGCGCACGCCCTCGTTGAAATTCAGCGTGATCTTCGAGTTCACGCCCACGCTGCCGTCGCCGGCCTTGGGCGAGGCGCTCTTGAGCACCGGCGCGGCGGTATCGACCCAGGGCTGGCCCAGGCGCACGACGAAGCCCTCGAACTTCTGGTCGGCCGGCGGAAGGTCCTTCGACGCGTCGGTCTGGCCCGGCCACACGGTGTCGCCGTTGTCGAGCAGCAGTTGCACCTGCGTGCCGGCTGCGACCGGGCCGGGCACTTCCACGGCCGATTCGAAGCTGCCGCCGGTGGCCTTGCGCAGCGCGTCGAGGTCGTTCGAGAGCTCGACCGGTGCTTCGGCCGGATTGCCGCTCCACGAGAACAGCGCGAAGTTGCGGTCCACGTCGGCGCTGGCCGGGCCCGCGGGGCCGGCGGTGATCAGGTAGCGGCCGTCGGTGCCCTTGTCGATCGAGCGGATGCCGCGGCCACCGAGGTCGATCTCGATCGGCGCGCCGAAGCTGGCCTGCGTGGCGGTCTTGTTCACCAGTGCGGCGTAGTTCTGCACCGGCACGATCAGGGCATTGGTGCGCGTCGAGGTGCTGGTCTGCGGCGCGCGGAAGCCCAGCCACAGCGCGGTGTCGCCCGGCGAGGAGGTCATGCCCTCGATCGAGAAGCCGTTGACCTGCTCGGGGATCACGCCCGCACCGGCCGAGACGGCGAAGCCGAAATGGTTGGCACCCAGGCCGTGGCCGTTGGTGGTGTCCCAGGCCACGAGCTGGCTTTCGAGCTGCGCGAATTCGCCGACATAGGCGAAGGCGGTGGTCGCGCCGGTACCGCTTACCTTGACCGCGAACAGGTGCGAGCGGTCGGCGGCTTCCGAGCCGTCCTTCTTGTTGCTGTTGGAGCCCGTGAGATAGAGCGTGTCGCCGATGCGCGTACCGGCCTCGAGGTCGAGTTCCTTGCCGAGCTTCGGCCCATCGGTCTCGTAGCTCCATTCCTTGACCGCGGCGCCGCCGGCACGCGGGTACACGCGCAGCACGTTGGCCTCGTCGTCGGCTACCAGCATGAAGCCGTCGGGCAGCGCGAAGGCGGTGGAGGCGTCCGAGGAACCTTCGGTGGTGCCGGCGTTGGGCGTGAAGGTGGCGCTCGACACGAGCTGCGGCGCCGGCGGGGGCGCAGGCGGCGGCGGCGCCGTGGCGGGCGGCGGGGGCGGCAGGAAGCCGATGAAACCGCCGTCGCTACCGCCGCCACCGCAGGCGGCCAGCATCAGCGAGAGGGCGCTGGCGAGCAGCATGGGCTTGAAGGGAATGCGGGTCGAGCGAAGCGGAGTGGGCGTTGTCATGGTGCGCGTTGGTTGTTCTGAACAAACCGCGCATGCTGGTACTTTGGAATGACATTTCCGTGAAACACCGCGGTGCTCGACGGTAAAGACGGTGTGTCAGAACGAAGACTGCCGCAGCGACTTCGGGACCTTGTAGCGTTCGCCGTCGTAGCGCAGCGTCACCGAATTGAAACGCGCGGGCAGCGCCTTCTCGACGCAGCCCTGGTCCTCGGATGCCTGCGCGCGGCTCTGCACGACGGTGCGCGACAGCATCAGGTCGGCATAGCCGTTGCTCGCGGCCTTGCCCACCGACAGCATGGTGCGCAGCTTCTCGAAATGCCCGGCGCAGGCCGAGGCATCCCATTCGCCGCTCTCGCGGTCGAGCTCGATCTCCTGCAGCACCTGGCGCAGCTTCGAGCCCTGCTGCACGTAGAGGCGCAGCGTCTCGCTCGCGGCGCTGGCGGCGCCGACGTCGCGGTAGCGCACGCGCAGGCCGAAGGCGCGGGTGTCGCTCGCGAGCACGTAGCGCGAGGTGTCGATGCGCACGTCCTGGATCAGGTTGTGGCGGTCCTCGTCGAGCGCCTCGGCCTGGAAGAGCCGGCCGATGACGGTGTCGCGCTCGGTGTTGCCGTTGTCGGGGCGCTGGATCAGCAGCACCTCGAGGTCGTAGACCTTGGCGCCGTTGTCGCTGGTCTCGCGCGGCATCGGCAGCACGACGATGCTGCGGCCCGGATAGGCCGGCCAGGGCTTGCAGGCGGCCAGCCGCTCGTCGAGCGGACGGTGCGGATGCAGCTTGGCGTGCATGCGCTCGGCCAGGCCGCTCTCGCAGGCCGCATGGCCCACGCCGGCCGCGAGCAGGCCGGCGAGCAGGAGGGCGAGGTGGCGCAGCGGGCGCATGGAACGAGGCGGCCGTTCAGGCCGTGGTCGCCTGCGGGCGGTCGGGGAGCAGGTCGGCAGGCCGCAGTCCCAGCCAGCGCGCGGCCGCGGCCTGGAGCACCGCGGCATCGCCGCTGCTGCGCAGAGCCACCCAGCCTTCGTCATGGGCCGCGGCATCTTCGCGCAGCAGCCCCGCCGCACCGAGCAGCCGCCGCGTATGCAGCGCCACCGGCACGCCGGAATCGAGGAAGCGCACGGCGGCAGGTGCCAGCCGCCGCAGCCGGTCCTGCAGCAGCGGATAGTGGGTGCAGCCGAGCACCACGGTGTCGGTCTCGCCGGCGTCGCCCCCGAAGGGGCCGGCCAGCGCCATGTAGTGGGCGCAGAGCTGGTCGATGGCGAGCTCGTCGAGTCGCTCGATCGCCGCCACCAGCCCGTCGCAGGGCACCGAGCGGATGCGCTCGGGATGCGGAAAGGTATGGCGCAGCGCCGCGTACTTGGCGCTCGCCAGCGTGCCGCGCGTGGCCAGCACCGAGACGTGGCCGGTGGCGCTGCCCGCCACCGCGGGCTTGATCGCGGGCTCGAGGCCGACGATCGGCAGCTCGGGGTTCTCGGCGCGCAGCACGTGGATCGCGGCCGTGGTGGCGGTGTTGCAGGCCACCACCAGCGCCTTGATGCCATGCTCGCGCACCAGCGTCTGGACCACGCGTCGCGAATGCTCGGTCACGTAGGCGTCGCCGCGCTCGCCGTAGGGCGCATGCGCGGTGTCGGCGAAGTAGACGAAGCGCTCGCGCGGCAGCTCGGCACGCAGCGCGCCCAGCACGCTCAGCCCGCCCACGCCGCTGTCGAACACGCCGACGGGCGAAGTGGATGGGGACGGCTGCGGACGCGCGGCGAGGCTCAAGCGGGTTCCAGCGTGATGGTCTTGAACTCGCCGCTGGCGATGCGCTTCTGCCACTCGGCCGGGCCGGTGATGTGCGCGCTGGTGCCTCCGGCGTCGACCGCCACCGTCACCGGCATGTCGACCACGTCGAATTCGTAGATGGCTTCCATGCCCAGGTCCTCGAAGCCCACCACCTTGGCGGTCTTGATCGCCTTGCTCACCAGGTAGGCGGCGCCGCCCACGGCCATCAGGTAGGCGCTCTTGTGCTTCTTGATCGCCTCGATCGCGACCGGGCCGCGCTCGGCCTTGCCGATCATCGCGATCAGGCCGGTCTGGGCCAGCATCATCTCGGTGAAGCCGTCCATGCGCGTGGCGGTGGTCGGGCCGGCCGGGCCCACGGCCTCGCCCTTCACCGGATCGACCGGGCCCACGTAGTAGATGACGCGGTTGGTGAAGTCCACGGGCAGCTTCTCGCCCTTGGCCAGCATGTCCTGGATGCGCTTGTGCGCGGCGTCGCGGCCGGTGAGCATCTTTCCGTTGAGCAGCAGCGTGTCGCCGGGCTTCCAGCTCGCGACTTCGGCCGGCGTGAGCTTGTCGAGGTCGACGCGCTTGCTCTTCTTTTCGTCGGGTGCCCAGTCGATCTTGGGCCACAGGTCGAGCGAGGGCGCCTCGAGGTAGACCGGGCCGCTGCCGTCCATCACGAAGTGCGCATGGCGCGTGGCCGCGCAGTTCGGGATCATCGCCACCGGCTTGCTGGCCGCGTGGGTCGGGTACATCTTGATCTTGACGTCGAGCACGGTCGCGAGGCCGCCCAGGCCCTGCGCGCCGATGCCCAGGGCGTTGACCTTCTCGAACAGCTCGAGGCGCAGGGCTTCGACCTTGGTCAGCTCTTCCTTTCGTGCCGCCTTGGCCTGCAGCTCGTGCATGTCGAGGTCGTCCATCAGGCTTTCCTTGGCCAGCAGCGCGGCCTTCTCGGCCGTGCCGCCGATGCCGATGCCCAGCATGCCCGGCGGGCACCAGCCGGCGCCCATGGTCGGCACGGTCTTGAGCACCCAGTCGACCACGCTGTCGCCGGGGTTCAGCATCACCAGCTTGCTCTTGTTCTCGCTGCCGCCGCCCTTGGCGGCCACCGTCACCTCGACTTTGTCGCCGGGCACGATCTCGGTGAAGATCACCGCGGGCGTGTTGTCCTTGGTGTTCTTGCGGTCGAACTGCGGATCGGCCACGACCGAGGCGCGCAGCGTGTTGTCGGGGTGGTTGTAGCCGCGGCGCACGCCTTCGTTGATGGCGTCGTCGAGGCTGCCGGTGAAGCCGCCCCAGCGCACGTCCATGCCCACCTTGAGGAACACGTTGACGATGCCGGTGTCCTGGCAGATCGGGCGCTGGCCGGTCGCGCTCATCTTGCTGTTGGTGAGGATCTGCGCCATCGCGTCCTTGGCGGCGGGACTCTGCTCGCGCTCGTAGGCCTTGGCCAGGTGGGCGATGTAGTCGGCGGGGTGGTAGTAGCTGATGTACTGCAGCGCGGCGCTGATCGATTCGATCAGGTCGGCCTGCTGGATCGTGGTCGTCATGGTGGGGGGCTTTTTTTAGGGTGTGGAAACGCCCCCCGATTATCTCAGCGCCGGGTTTTGCCGGCTGGGGCGCTCACAAGGTGTGAAGAAACCGTAGCGAGCGCCCCGAGGTCGCGCCGAGGACCGGAGCCGTACTTTGTACGGTGAGGACCGCAGGTGCGAGATCGGGGCGCGCAGTAGGTCTATTCACACCTTGTCAGGCGGGCCCCGCCGCGCGCATACCCGCCGCCAGGAACGGAATCATCTCGCGCAGCGCCTTGTCGAATTCGCGGCCGTTGCTCGCGCCGTCGGAGATCACTTCGAGCCGGCCGGTGTCGGCCAGCACGTACTGGTAGGTGCCCAGCACGAAGATGAAGCGCCAGGCCACCTGCTCCTGCGAGAGCCCGGGCAGGCTGCGCGCGAAGGCGCGCACGAAGCGCCGCGAGGAGTCGTCGTAGAGCGAGCTGCGCAGCTTGCTGCCGAAGCGCGTGCCGTCGAGCTGCAGATGGGCCTGCATGCGCAGGAAGTTGCGGCCCCGCGCGCCGCTGAGCGCGAGCGCCACGGCCGGCGTCAGGAAGATCTCGATCAGGCGCTCGAGCCCGATGGGGCGGTCTTCCTGCAGCGCTTCTTCGGCATCGAGCAACCGCATGCGCTCGTCCACCAGCGGCTGGCCGCCGCGCATGTAGGCCTCGAGGAAGAGGGCGTCCTTCGACTTGAAGAAGTAATGAATCATCCCCTGGTTGACCTTGGCCAGGTCGGCCACCGCGCGCAGCGAGCAGCCTTCGAATCCGTGCTCCGCGAACAGCCGCTCGGCCGCGCGCAGGATGGCTTCGCGGCCATCGGTCTTGCGAGGTGTTCGAGGGGCCTTGGGCGCGGGCGCTTCGGCCGTGGAGGCTTTGGGAGTGGCGGGCATCGGGGATCGCGATCGCGCGGGCTGCGGGGAAGGGGATCGATGGTAACTGGCCTTGCCGAGGGTCCGATTCCGCGGTTATTATTAGTCGATCGACTAACTAATAAGCCCGACGGATGAACCGCCGGTGGAGACCAGATGACCCTGTTTGCCCTCTTGCGCGGCGCTGCCGCCGCCTTGTCCCTGGCCGTGCTCGCCGCGGCGCCGGCCTGGTCGCAGTACCCCGAGCGCAGCGTTCGCCTGGTCGTGCCTTACCCCGCGGGCGGAGGCACCGACAACATCGCCCGCCTGCTCGCGGACAAGCTCTCGCAGCGCCTGGGCCAGCCCTTCGTGGTCGACAACCGCGGTGGCGCCAACGGCAACATCGGCGCCGACGCGGTGGCCAAGGCCCGGCCCGACGGCTACACGCTGCTGCTCGCGGGCCTGGGCCCGCTGGCCGTGAACCCGGGGCTGTACGCACGCATGCCCTATGACCCGGCACGCGCGTTCGCGCCCATCGTGCAGGTCTCGTCCGCGCCGCTGGTGCTGGTGGCGGGCCCGGGAGCCCCCGCGGGCGACCTGCGCCAGCTGATCGCCTTCGCGCGCCAGCATCCGGGCCAACTGACCCTGGCCAACGCCGGCGAGGGCTCGCCGCACCACATCTGCGCCGGGCTGTTCGCCCGCGAGGCCGGCGCCAGCGTGACCCATGTGCCGTACAAGGGCGCGGCCCCCGCCATCACCGACCTGCTGGGCGGCAGCGTGCAGGCGCTGTGCGACAACGTGGGCACCATCCGGCCCTTCATCGAGTCGCGCAAGGTGCGGCCGCTGGCCGTCTCCACCCGCGCCCGCACCAGCCTGCTGCCCGAGGTGCCGACTTTCGCCGAGGCCGGCCTGCCGGGCATCGACTTCTCCCTGTGGTTCATGCTGGTGGCGCCGGCCGGCACGCCCGCCGACGTGGTGGCGCGCCTCAACCGCGAGGCGAACGCGATCCTCGCGCAGCCCGAGGTGGCCGCGAAGTTCCGCGAGTTCGCCAACGAGCCCGTGGGCGGCACGGTGCAGGCGGCCGCCGCGCACCTCAAGACGGAAACGCAGCGCTGGCCCGGACTGGTGAAGTCCATCGGCCTGGCGCAGCAGTGAGGGGGGGTATCCATGCAGTTGATCGACTTGTCCGTCGCCATCGAGAACGACCTGCCGGTGGACCGCCCGGGCAACGGGCCGCGCATCCGCTACCAGCACCACCACGAGACCTTCGCGGCCCTGGCCGGGCCCTTCGCCGGCCTGCGGCCCGAGGACCTGCCCGATGGCGAGGCCTGGGCGGTGGAACGCATCGACCTGTCCACCCACAACGGCACCCACATGGACGCGCCGTGGCACTACGCCTCGACCATGGACGGCGGCCGGCCCGCCGCCACCATCGACGAGGTGCCGCTGGACTGGTGCCATCGCCCCGGCGTGAAGCTGGACCTGCGCCACCTGCCGCACGGCCACGTCGCCACGGCCGATGACCTGGCCACGGAACTGCAGCGCATCGGCCACGTGCTGCAGCCGCTGGACATCGTGCTGGTGAACACGGCCGCCGCCGCGCGCTATGGCCAACCCGACTACCTCGACAGCGGCTGCGGCCTGGGCCGCGAGGCCACGCTCTGGCTGACGCAGCAGGGCGTGCGCGTGGTGGGTACCGACGCCTGGTCCTGGGACGCCCCTTTCTCGCACACCGCCCGGCGCTACGCCGCCACCGGAGACGCCTCCCTGATCTGGGAGGGCCACAAGGCCGGCCGCACCACGGGCTACTACCAGATGGAAAAACTGACCAACCTCGACCTCCTGCCCGCCAGCGGCTTCCACGTCATCTGCTTCCCCGTGAAGATCCACAAGGCCTCGGCCGGCTGGGTGCGAGCCGTGGCGGTGCTGCCATGAGCGGTGCACCGGACGACACCTTGCTGGGTACCTGGTACCTGCGCGAGGCCTACGCGGTGGACCCCCGTGGAGAACGTCTGTTCGACGTCTACGGCGCCCGGCCCTCGGGCGTCATCCACTACGGCGCCGACGGCCGCATGACGGCACTCATCACGCACGACGGCCGCGCGCGCCTTTCGGGCTCGGACCGGCAGGACGCCACCGACGCCGAGAGCGCATCCGCGTACCGCTCCTCGATCGGCTATGCCGGACGCTACGTCCGCGAGGGCGACTGGATCGTGCACCACGTCGACATCTCGACCTACCCGAACTGGGTGGGGACCCGCCTGCGCCGCGAGGTGCGGCTGGCCGGCGACACGGTCGAGCTGCGCACCGCGCCGCAGCCGCAGGCGGGCGTGGAAACCGTCCTCAAACTGGTCTGGCAGCGCGCCCCCGTGGGGCTGGATGCCATGCCCGAACCCCTTTGCACACCCACCCCATCGGCCACGCCATGACCAAGCCTTCCCGAAAAGTCATCATCACCTGCGCCGTGACCGGCGCCATCCACACGCCGACCATGTCGGACGCGTTGCCCTACCGACCCGAGGACATCGCCCGGCAGGCCATCGAGGCGGCCGAGGCCGGCGCCGCGGTGTTGCACCTGCATGCGCGGCATCCGGACACGGGCGCGGTCTCCATCGATCCGGAACGCTTCCAGGCCTTCCTGCCCGCCATCCGCGCCGCCACCGGCGCGGTGGTCAACCTGTCGACCGGCGGCAGCCTCAACCACACGGTGGCCGAACGCATCGCACCGGCGCTGCGCTTCTCGCCGGAGATGTGCTCGCTCAACATGGGGAGCATGAACTTCTCCATGCATCCGCTCGCGCAGCGCTACAAGGAATGGAAGTTCGACTGGGAGGAGTCCTACCTGCGCGAGTCCGACGGCTACATCTTCCGCAACACCTTCCGCGACATCGGCATGGCGGCCCGCGCACTCGAAACGCACGGCATCAAGTTCGAGCACGAGTGCTACGACGTGGGCCAGCTCTACAACCTGAAGTTCTGCATGGACAGCGGCCTGTTCCAGGCGCCGGTCTTCATCCAGTTCGTGCTCGGCATCCTCGGCGGCATCGGCGCGGACCTCGAGAACCTGGTCTTCATGAAGCGCACCGCCGACAAGCTCTTCGGCACCGGCTACCAATGGTCGGTGCTGGGCGCGGGCGCGAGCCAGATGCAGCTGGCCGTGGCCGCCGCGACGCTGGGCGGCCACGTGCGGGTGGGCCTCGAGGATTCGCTGCAGATCGCGCGCGGCGAGCTGGCGACCTCGAACGCGCAGCAGGTCGCGAAGGTGCGCCGCCTGCTGGAGGAACTGGGCCACGAGATCGCCACGCCCGACGAGGCGCGCACCATGCTGGCGCTCAAGGGCGCGGACCGGGTCGCCTTCTGATCCCGGCCGCGCGGCCGGCGGCTACTGCGCCGCGGCCCGCGCCTGCGCGATCCAGCCGTCGAACAGCTGCTGGTGCGCGCGGATCCAGCCGTCGGCATGCCGCTCCACGTCCTGCTGGCTGTTGGCGCCTTCGCTCATGCGCAGGTTCTGCGCGTTGATGTCGCCGATCGGCACGTTCATGACCTCGAACAGCTTTGCCGCGGCCGGGTTCTTCTCGGCGAACTCGCGGTTGGCGACGATGCGCTCCTGGTTGGCGAGGAAGCCGTAGTTCTTGCCGTTCGGCTGGCGCGTGTCCACGTTCTCGCCGCTCTGCGAAGCCGAGAACGGCACCTGCAGCCACACCACGTCGGCGCCCGGGCGCAGCACGGCGCTGACCCAGTAGGGCGTCCAGGTGTAGTAGAGGATCGGCTTGTCCTGCCTGAAGCGCGCGATGGTGTCGGCCATCAGCGCGGCATAGCTGCCCTGGCGGTGCGTGACGGTGTCGCGCAGGCCGTAGGCGCCCAGGTGGTTCTCGATCGCGAGCTCGCAGCCCCAGCCGGGGTTGCAGCCCGTGAGGTCGGCCTTGCCGTCGCCGTCGGTGTCGAACAGCTTCGCGATCGCCGGCTCCTTGAGCTGGGCGATGCTGGTGATGTGGTACTGCTCGGCGGTCTTGCGGTCGATCAGGTAGCCCTGCACCGCGCCGTCGGCGTACACGCCCTGGCGCCACAGCTTCGCGTCGCCGCCGCTGTTCTTGTAGAAGTCGGCGTGCAGCAGGCTCCAGTGGTTGGCCATGAAGGTGGCGTCGCCGTTGGCGATCGCCAGGTGCTCGGTCGCGGGCTCCAGGTCCTTCATCGGCTCGACCGTGTAGCCGAGCTTCTCGAGCGCGCGCATCACGAGCAGGGTCTGGAAGGCCTCTTCGGCCAGCGAGCTCTTGAGCGGCTTGACGACGATGCCCTGGCCGGGCAGGTCGGTGGCGGCGTGCGCCGGCAGGGTGAAGGTCGTCGCGGCCGCGAAGGCCAGGGCCAGCAGGGCGAGGCTGCGTGCGAGGGGATTCATCGATGTCTTCATGCGTCGTGTTCCTCCTGTGCTTCAGCGGGCCTGGGTCGAGAGCGCGGGCACGGCTTCTTCCGTGCCGCGCGATGCGGACGGCGCCACCGCGCGCTGCAGCGTGCGCAGCGCCAGGCCCACGGGGCCGCCATGCCACCAGCGCTGGCCGCCGCGGCGCGGCCGGCCCATGGCCTGCGTCAGCCGGTCGAGCGAGATCGCGAGCAGCACGATGCCCAGGCCGCCGACGGTGGCCAGGCCCATGTCGAGCCGGCCGATGCCGCGCAGCACCATCTGGCCCAGGCCGCCCACGGCGATCATCGAGGCGATGACGACCATCGACAGCGACAGCATCAGCGCCTGGTTGATGCCGGCCATGATCGAGGGCATGGCCAGCGGCAGCTTCACCTTCACCAGCATCTGCCAGGGCGAAGCACCGTAGGCGCGCGCGGCCTCGATCAGGTCGGGCCGCACCTGGCGCAGGCCCAGGTTGGTCAGGCGCACCAGCGGCGCCAGCGCGAACACGATGGTCACGATCACGCCCGGCACGTTGCCGATGCCGAACAGCATCACCACCGGCACCAGGTAGACGAAGGCCGGCGTGGTCTGCATCGCGTCGAGTACCGGGCGCATCACGCGCTGGGCCCGGTCGCTGCTGGCCAGCAGCACGCCCAGCGGCAGGCCGATCACCATGCAGAACACCAGCGAGGTCAGCACCAGCGACAGCGTGACCATGGCCTCGGGCCAGATGCCCAGCATCGCGACCAGCAGCAGCGCGACGGTGCTGCCGATGGCCAGCGCGCGGCCCGCGAACTGCCAGGCCAGCAGGCCGACCAGCGCGATCATCGCGAGCGTCGGCAGCCCGGTCAGCAGGCTCTGCACCGAGTTCAGGGTGCTGTCGATCGGCAGCCGCACGGTCTGGAAGAAGGGGCGGAAGTGCTCGACCACCCAGCCCAGGCCCTGGTTGATCCAGGACTCGACCGGCAGCGAGCCGTCCCAGAGGCGGTGCAACTGGAAGCCGGCGGCGTCGGCCTGGCCGGCGAGCTGGTGCGCGGCGTCGGGCGGCACGGGCGCGTCGAGCCAGGCGCTGGTCGCCGCGGGATCGGGCGCGGCCGACAGGGCCTCCCACGGGTCGAGCGCCACGGGCGCCGGCGCTGGCTGCTGCGCCAGCGTGGCGGCGGCATCGTTGGCGGTGGCGAGGTCGGAGGGCAGGGTGGTGTCGTTCATCTCGGCGGTTCCTTCGAAATCGGGTTCAGGCCAGGACATGGGCCGGGGCGGCGCTCGCGGCGGGGGCGGGCGGCAGCGCGGGATCGATCGGCGGCGTGTCGCGGTCGAGGAACTTCAGCAGCGTGGTCTTGCTGATCGCGCCGCAGAAGCGGCCGTCGGCCGCCACCACCGGCACCGCGCAGGGCGCCTGGCCGACCTGGCCGATCAGTCCGGCCACGGGCGCGTCGGCCTCGATGGTGCCGAGGTCGGCGAGGAACGCGTGGCGCAGGCCCAGCGGTCCCGAATGGCCGTCGAGCGCCGCGCGCAGCGTGTCGGCCGAGACCGTGCCGAGGTAGCGCCGGTCGGGGCTGGTCACGTAGGCGAAGTCGCGGTCCTGGTCTTCCAGCAGCTTGAGCGCCGCGCGGGCTCCGCGCTCGGGGTGCTCGCAGACCACGGTCAGCGGCTTGCGCGCGATGTCGGCGGCCTTGAACACGGCCGCCGCGTCCACGCCGCGCACGAAGCTGCGCACGTAGTCGTTGGCCGGGCAGCGCAGGATCTCGTCGGGCGTGCCGACCTGGATCACCTGGCCGTCCTTCATGATCGCGATGCGGTCGCCGATGCGCATCGCCTCGTCGAGGTCGTGCGAGATGAAGACGATGGTGCGGCGCTGCTGTTGCTGCAGCCGCAGCAGCTCGGACTGCATCTCGGTGCGGATGATCGGGTCGAGCGCCGAGAAGGCCTCGTCCATCAGCAGGATCGAGGGATCGGAGGCCAGCGCGCGCGCCAGCCCCACGCGCTGCTGCATGCCGCCCGAGAGCTCGTCGGGATAGCTGTCGCCCCAGCCCGCCAGCCCCACCTGCGCGAGCGCCAGGTCGGCCTGCGCCAGGCGCTCTTTCTTGCCGGTGCCCGACAGCTCGAGCCCGAAGGCCGTGTTCTCGCGCACCGTCATGTGCGGCATCAGCGCGAAGGACTGGAACACCATGCTGATGTCCTTGCGGCGCAGCGCGCGCAGCTTGGCGTCGGAATGCTCGTTGATGTCGGCGCCGTCGATCACGATGCGGCCCGCGGTCGGATCGATCAGCCGGTTCAGCAGCCGCACCAGCGTCGACTTGCCCGAGCCCGACAGGCCCATGATCACGAAGATCTCGCCGGCCTGGATCTCGAAGGTGGCATCGAACACGCCGATCGACTGGCCGGTCTTCGCGAGGATCTCCTTCTTCGACAGACCTTGGCGCACCAGCGCCAGCGCGTCGTCGGGCGCGTCGCCGAAGACCTTGAAGACGTGGTCGATGAGAATTCCTTTGGCCATATGCCGGGGCTCCTTGTGCGAAGGTTGGACGGGTGCCGTTCCGCCTGGAAGCGGGACGGCAGCGGCCACGCCATCAGCCGATGGCTGCCGGAAGGCACTGAGGACGACATGGCGACGAAACCAGTGCCCGCCGGATGCTTCGCTCGCGGGCAACGGGCCTGGTCGAGGGGCGCCGCCTGGAGAAGCGTGACGTGGCAGTGGGGCCGGAACTATCCGGCCGGTGTGCCGGGCTGGGCCCGGCGGAGAACCGGCACCGCGACGGGATTCGGAGATCCGCGAGTAGTGCCGGTGGGAGCTGCAGCGTCATCCCGCAACGGGTTCGTAATGACTTGCAGGTCCGCGAAAGACGATGATTATAACTTTTTGACATGAAGCATGTCAATCCGCCCCCCGTGAACAGCTGTAGTCTGGAACGCAATGGCCGCGTCAGATGAGAGCCATTCTTATCGGGCGATACTCGGGGCCGCGTCCGGCGAGCGGGCGCACCCCTTTTCAAGACTGCGGAGCTTTTCTCATGACGACTTCCCCCAAGACCCGTGCCGAGCGCGACACCTTCGGACCGATCGACGTGCCGGCCGACAAGCTGTGGGGCGCGCAAACGCAGCGCTCGCTGCAGAACTTCGACATCTCGGGCGAGCAGCAGCCGCGCGAAATCATCAAGGCCCTGGCCCAGGTCAAGCGCGCATCGGCCGTGGTCAACCACGCGCTGGGCCTGCAGGACGAGAAGAAGACCCACGCCATCGTGGCGGCAGCCGACGAGGTCATCGCCGGCAAGCACCCGGGCGAGTTCCCGCTGGTGGTCTGGCAGACCGGCTCGGGCACGCAGACCAACATGAACGTCAACGAGGTGCTGGCCAACCGCGCGAGCGAGCTGCTGGGCGGCGAGCGCGGCGAGGGCCGCCTGGTGCATCCCAACGACGACGTGAACCGCAGCCAGTCGAGCAACGACGTGTTCCCGACCGCGATGCACGTGGCGGCCGTCGAGGCCATCACGCACAAGCTGCTGCCGGCCATCGCCAAGCTGCGCGGCACGCTCGAGCAGAAGTCGAAGGACTTCGCCGACATCGTGAAGATCGGCCGCACCCACCTGCAGGACGCCACGCCGCTCACCCTGGGCCAGGAGTTCTCGGGCTACGTGGCGCAACTCGCGCATGGCGAGGCGCACGTGCGCGCCGCGCTGCCGCACCTGAGCGAACTGGCGCTGGGCGGCACGGCCGTGGGCACCGGCCTCAACGCGCCCAAGGGCTATGCCGAGCAGGTGGCGGCCGAGCTCGCGAAGCTCACCGGCCTGCCGTTCGTGACCGCGCCGAGCAAGTTCGAGGCGATGGCCAGCGTCGATGCGCTGGTGCATGCCCACGGCGCGCTCAAGACCCTGGCCGCCAGCATGAACAAGATCGCCAACGACGTGCGCTGGCTCGCGAGCGGACCGCGCAGCGGCATCGGCGAACTCAGCATTCCCGAGAACGAACCGGGCTCGTCGATCATGCCGGGCAAGGTCAACCCGACCCAGAGCGAGGCCGTCACGATGCTGGCCGCGCAGGTGTTCGGCAACGACGTCGCCATCAACATCGGCGGCGCCTCGGGCAACTTCGAGCTCAACGTGTTCCGCCCGATGGTTGCCCACAACTTCCTGCAGAGCGTGCGCCTGCTGGCCGACGGCATGGTGAGCTTCAACGACCACTGCGCCGTGGGCATCGAGCCGAACCGCGAACGCATCACCGAGTTGGTGCAGCGCTCGCTGATGCTGGTGACCGCGCTCAACACGCACATCGGCTACGACAAGTCGGCCTACATCGCCAAGAAGGCGCACAAGGAAGGCACCAGCCTGCGCGAGGCCGCGATCGCCTCGGGCCACCTCACGGCCGAGCAGTTCGACCAGTGGGTGGTGCCCGAGAACATGACCGGTCGCTGAGCCCGATCGGCTCCATGCAAAAAGGACCCGCGAGGGTCCTTTTTTCGTTGGAGATAGGGCGAGCTCAGTACCCGATCGTGTAGCGTTGACGCGAGTGCGCCGGCTTCTCGAGCTCGTCGATGAAGGCGATCGCGTAGTCCTCGAACGTGATCCAGCTGCGGCCCTCGGCGCTGACCAGCAGGTCGTTCTGGCCGAGGCGGAACTTGCCGGTGCGTTCGCCTTCGACGAATTCGGCCGAGGGCGAGAGGAAGGTCCAGTCGAGTTCCTTCTCGGCGCGCAGCGCCTCGAGGAACACGCCACCGGCCGAGGCCTCGGCCTTGTAGGCCTCGGGGAAGTTCGGTGTCTCGATGACCTTGAGGCCCGGTGCCGCGAACAGGCTGCCGGCGCCGCCGACCACCAGCAGGCGCTTCACGCCCGCGCGCTTCGCGGGTTCGATGATGGCCGCGGGCGGCACGGTCGCGAAGTGGGCGGCGCTGAACACGGCGTCGTGGCCGGCCAGGGCCTTCTCGAGCGCGGCGCCGTCGAGCACGTCGAGGTCGACGGCCTTGACGTTGGCGCGGTCGGAAAGCTTGGCGCTGGCATGGCGCGCGATGGCCGTGACCGTGTGGCCGCGGCGCAGTGCTTCTTCGAGGAGGCGGCCGCCGGCGCGACCGGTGGCGCCGATGATGGCGATGTGGCTCATGGAGGACTCCTTGGAACGAGCGATGGGAAGAGGGCGATGAAGCTCATCTTAGGTTTCTCATTTCGAAAGAAATACCTCGAAATTCGCGCTTCTTTATTCCTAAAATCGTTCGAATGGACCGTCTCAACGCAATGCGGGTCTTCGTGACCGTGGTCGACGCGGGCAGCCTCTCGGCCGCCGCCGACAAGCTCGACATGTCGCGCCCCGTGGTCACGCGCTACGTCGCCGAGCTCGAGCAATGGACCGGCGCGCGGCTGTTGCACCGCACCACCCGGCGCCTGAGCCTCACGGCCGCGGGCGAGGAACTGCTGCCGCGCTGCCGCCAGGTGCTGGAGCTCGCGGGCGACATGCAGGCCGCGGTGCGCCATCCGGCCGAGGCGCCGCGCGGGCAGTTGCGCATCACCACCGGCACCTCGTTCGCGCAGGCGCAACTGGCCGACGCGATCGCCGACTACGTGCGGCTCTATCCGGGCGTGATGGTCGACCTGGTGCTGCTCGACCGCACCGTGAACCTGGTCGACGAGCGCATCGACCTCGCGATCCGCACCGCGGCCGAGATCGATCCCAACCTGATCGCGCGCCGGCTCACGGACTGCCGCTCGGTGGTCTGCGCCTCGCCGGCCTACCTGGCCGAGCACGGTACGCCGCAGCGCGTGGACGAACTGGCGCAGCGCAACTGCCTCACGCATTCCTACTTCGGCCACAGCCTCTGGAGCTTCACGCGCAAGAGCGACGGCGCGCCGGTGTCGGTGGCCGTGGACGGCAACGTGTCGGCCAACGATGCGGCCAGCCTGATGTGCCTGGCGCGCGCGGGCGCGGGCATCGCGATGCTGCCGACCTACCTGACGGCGCAGCTCGTGCACGGCGGGGAGCTGGTGCCGCTGTTCCCCGATTTCGAGCCGCAGGTGGTGGGCATGTACGCGGTCTACACCTCGCGCAAGCACATGCCGGCCACCTTGCGCACCATGCTCGATTTCCTGGCGCAGCGCTTCACCGCCGTGCCGGCCTGGGACCTGCCGCTGGCGGCCTGAACGAAGCTCAGTGGTCGGCCGGGGGATGCGCCATCAGCCGGTCGGTGAAGGCGATGGCCATGGCCGAGAGCAGGAAGGCGACGTGGATCACCGTCTGCGCGATCAGCACCTTGTCGGTGTAGTTGTCGGCGTTGATGAAGGTCTTGAGCAGGTGGATCGAGCTGATGCCGATGATGGCGGTGGCCAGCTTGACCTTGAGCACCGAGGCGTTCACGTGGCTCAGCCACTCGGGCTGGTCGCGGTGGCCCTCGAGGTCCATGCGGCTCACGAAGGTCTCGTAGCCGCCCACGATCACCATGATCAGCAGGTTCGAGATCATCACCACGTCGATCAGCGCCAGCACCACCAGCATGATCACCGTCTCGTTGAGCGCGGCCACCGGCGCGGTGGTCTTGTAGCCGATGCTGTTGATTAGCGCCTGCAGCGCGGTCTGGCTGCCGAACGCGGCCTCGACCAGGTGCAGCAGCTCGACCAGGAAATGCACCACGTAGACCGCCTGCGCCACGATCAGTCCCAGGTACAGCGGCAGCTGGAGCCAGCGGCTCGCGAAGATCAGCCGTGGCAGCGGGCGCAACGGAGAGGTGCGGGCGTGAACGGGCATGTTCCGGGGATCGAAGGGGTCGGGGGAGGACATCGGGGAGGCGTGTGTGACGGGGAGCGCGGATTCTAGGGGTGTCCCGGTGACGCACTCGTGATAACCCCCCGCTCTAACATCGGGGGTCCGTCAGCAGCACGCCGGTTCGGCGTCAGTGGCCCGTAAGTGGTCGCGCCGACATTACGGCCGCAATTCATCCAGGAGACACGAGACATGAGCAGCGCATCGAAGAACATTGAATCCGTCCTGGTCGAGAACCGCGTGTTCCCGCCCGATGCCCGCGCCACGGAGGGCGCCCGCATTTCCGGCATGGCCGCCTACGACGCCCTGTGCAAGGAAGCGGAACAGGACTTCGAAGGCTTCTGGAGCCGCCAGGCCACGACCCACCTGCAGTGGACGAAGCCCTTCAGCAAGATCCTCGACGAATCGAACGCGCCGTTCTACCAATGGTTCGGCGACGGCGAACTCAACGCCAGCGCCAACTGCCTCGACCGCCACATCGGCACGCCCGTCGAGAACAAGACCGCCATCGTCTTCGAAGCCGACGACGGCACCGTCACGAAGGTCACCTACAAGGAACTGCTCGCGCGCGTGAGCCAGTTCGCCAATGCGCTCAAGGCCTCCGGCATCCAGAAGGGCGACCGCGTCATCATCTACATGCCGATGACGGTCGAGGGCGTGATCGCGATGCAGGCCTGCGCGCGCATCGGCGCCACCCACAGCGTGGTGTTCGGCGGCTTCTCGGCCAAGGCGCTGCAGGAACGCATCATCGACGCCGGCGCGGTCGCGGTCATCACCGCCAACTTCCAGCTGCGCGGCGGCAAGGAGCTGCCGCTCAAGGCCATCGTCGACGACGGCATCGCGCTCGGCGGCTGCGAGTCGATCAAGACCGTGTTCGTGTTCGAGCGCACGCCCTCGGCCTGGAATCGCGTGGAAGGCCGCGACAAGACCTTCGCCGAGGCGCTGGCCGGCCAGAGCACCGAGTGCGCGCCCGAGCCGGTGAATGCCGAGCATCCGCTGTTCATCCTCTACACCTCGGGCTCCACCGGCAAGCCCAAGGGCGTGCAGCACGCCACCGGCGGCTACCTGCTGTGGGCCAAGATGACGATGGACTGGACCTTCGACATCCGCCCCGAGGACGTGTTCTGGTGCACCGCCGACATCGGCTGGATCACGGGCCACACCTACGTCGCCTACGGCCCGCTCGCGGCCGGCGCCACCCAGGTGGTGTTCGAGGGCATCCCGACCTTCCCGCACGCGGGGCGCTTCTGGCAGATGATCGAGAAGCACAAGGTCAGCGTGTTCTATACCGCGCCGACCGCGATCCGCTCGCTGATCAAGGCGGCCGAGGGCGACGAGAAGGTGCATCCGAAGAACTGGGATCTCACGAGCCTGCGCATCCTGGGTTCGGTCGGCGAGCCGATCAATCCCGAGGCCTGGATGTGGTACCACCGCAATATCGGCGGCGAGCGCTGCCCGATCGTCGACACCTTCTGGCAGACCGAGACCGGCGGCCACGTGATCACGCCGCTGCCGGGCGCCACGCCGCTGGTGCCGGGCTCGTGCACCTTGCCGCTGCCGGGCATCATGGCCGCGATCGTCGACGAGACCGGCAAGGACCTGCCCAACGGCGCGGGCGGCATGCTGGTGATCAAGCGGCCCTGGCCCTCGATGATCCGCACCATCTGGAACGACCCCGAGCGCTTCAAGAAGAGTTATTTCCCCGAGGAGATGGGCGGCACGATCTATCTGGCGGGCGACGGTGCGGTGCGCAGCGCCGACCGCGGCTACTTCCGCATCACGGGCCGCATCGACGACGTGCTCAATGTGTCGGGCCACCGGCTGGGCACGATGGAGATCGAGTCGGCGCTGGTGTCCAAGACCGACCTCGTGGCCGAGGCCGCGGTGGTGGGGCGCCCCGACGACCTGACGGGCGAGGCGATCTGCGCCTTCGTCGTGCTCAAGCGCGCGCGGCCGACCGGCGAGGAAGCCAGGCAGATCGCCACCGAGTTGCGCAACTGGGTGGCCAAGGAGATCGGGCCGATCGCCAAGCCCAAGGACATCCGCTTCGGCGACAACCTGCCGAAGACGCGCAGCGGCAAGATCATGCGGCGGCTGCTGCGCAGCATCGCCAAGGGCGAGGCGATCACGCAGGACACCTCCACGCTCGAGAATCCGGCGATCCTCGATCAGTTGTCGCAGACGAATTGAGCGACGCGGCATTCCTGCTGTAGGACAGGGGCGTCTGTGCCGGGCCGAGGGCCGGGCAGGCCCCTTCGCTGAGGTAAAACCGCTGGCACCACCGCGCGCCTCGAAGCGCGCGGGTTCCCAACGTGTTCGATCTTTCCGAAGGAGGCCCCCATGGGCGTGAGATCCGCTTTCCTGTTCGTCATCGTGCTGCTGATCGCGGCACTGGCCGCGCTCAACTGGGGCACGCTGTCCACGCCCACCGATGTGTGGCTGGGCTTCATGACCGTCTCGGCGCCGCTGGGCCTGATCATGCTGGGGCTCACCGTGGTGCTGGCGGCCTTCTTCCTGGTCTACGTGCTGTACCTGCACAGCTCGGTGCTGCTCGACACCAAGCGCCACACCAAGGAGATGCAGGTGCAGCGCGACCTGGCCGACAAGGCCGAGGCATCGCGCTTCACCGAACTGCGCAACTTCCTGCAGGCGCAGGAGAACCAGCACATGGCGCAGAACGCCGACCGCCAGACGGCCCTGCTGGCGCGCATCGACCAGCTCGAGGCCGCGGTGCGGCTGCGTTCGGACCAGTCCGACAACACGCTGGCCGCGCACATCGGCCAGCTCGAGGACCGCATCGAGCGCCGGCCTTCGCTGCCCGTGGAACTCGATCCGCGGGTCTGAGGACCGGCCTTACTTCGTCGACAGGATCCAGGCCGCGAGCTTCTTCGCGTCGGCTTCGCTGACCTGGTTGTTGGCCGGCATCGGCACCGGGCCCCAGACGCCCGAACCGCCCTTGATGATCTTGCCGGCCAGCATGTCGGCCGCGCCCGCGTTGTCCTTGTACTTGGCCGCCACGTCCTTGAACGACGGGCCGAGCACCTTGCGCTCGACCGCATGACAGCTCATGCAGTTCTTCGAGGTGGCCAGCGCCAGGTCGGCGAAGGCGGGGGCTGCCAGGCCGAGGGCCAGGGTCGCGAACAGCAGGGCTCTTTTCATGGGGATCGGATTCTCTGTTTATGTAAGGGCTGAGTTACATTCGACGGCTCAACGCGATGATTGTAGGGAGCACCGACCGCCGGCGTGCGACCGCATCGCGCGACACGACCCGAAGGGATTCGCGATGTGGTTTCTGGTGCTGGGCATCCTGGGCGTGGCCCTCAAATACTTCGAAGTCGGCCCGGTCGCCACCTGGAGCTGGTGGATCGTGCTGATTCCCTTCGCGCTCGCCATGGCCTGGTGGGCCTGGGCCGATGCCTCGGGCTACACCAAGCGCAAGGTGGTCGAGCGCGAGGATGCGCGTCGCCAGGCGCGCATCGACCGGCAGAAGACCAACATGGGCCTGAAGACCGGCAGCGGATCGCGCCCACGCCGCTGACTCCTCTGCGCTGACGGGCCCGCCGTGGTCCGCATGTGAAACTCTTCCGACGCGCCGCATGCATCGCGGCGCTTCACCGGGGAGGATCGAAATGACCACACGCATGCCGTCGAGCGGGCTCGCGCCCGTGCTGCGGATCGCCATGGGCTTGCTGATCGTGCTGGCCATGGGCGCGGCCGGCTGGCTGCATCGCTCGCCATGGATCGTGCTGCTGGCGACGCCGCTGTTCACCGTGCTCTATGCGCTCGGCAAGTGGAATGCCTGGACCTTGGCCTGGCGGCTCGGCGGCGCGAAGCGGATCGTGCTGTCGGCGCTGGTGACGCTGCCGATCCAGGCGGTGCTCGCGGGCGTGTTCTATCTGCTCGGGCTGGGCCTGAGCATGCTGCTGGCGCCGGCCGCGCCGATAGCCGCGTTCTCGGGCGCCGACGTCCAGTGGGCCGCGGCGCTGTTCGTGCTGGCGGTCGTGGTGAGCGCTGCGATCATCCGGCTCGAGGCCGCGGCGCCCGAGCCCGTGGCTGCCACGCCATCGCCCGTATCACCCGCAGCGGAAGCCGAGCCCGAACTCGACATCGACCCGACGCCGCTGAACCCCGACACCTTCTTCGAGTCCCCCGGCTACTGGCGCAAGAACGCCGCGCGCGAAGCGCTCGCACAGCGCGGCGCGCCGGTCGAGAAGCCGCCGTTCGCGGCCAGCGAGGCCATGCTCGCGGCCGCCGAAGCGCGGTTGGGCTTTCGCCTGCCCGACACGCTGCGCGAGCTCTATGGCCGGATGAACGGCGGCTACGTGGGCTGGCTCTATGTGCCGTTGAAGCGCGATGCCGGTCCGTTCTACGACGACTGGCGCGGCGCCTTCTCCATCGACTATTCGAGCCTCGCGGCCGTGGACAAGCTGCGTACCGTGGCCGAGCACTACGAGGACTTCACGCACGAGCCCGAGGACGTGCCGGCCGGCGCCGACAAGCTGGTGGTGCTGCAGGCCCGCTACGGCGACATGACCCTGCTCGACTACACGCGGGGACCGCAGGCGCGGGTGCTCATCGCGGACTTCGACCGCCAGCCCGGCGTGGAGCCGGTCGACATCGCCTTCGAGAACTTCGACGATTTCCTCGCGGCGCTGCGGCGCGTGCGCCCGGAGCGGGGCGTGGCGCGAACGGTCGCGCGCGATCTGGGCCCGCCGCTGGGCGAGGCACCGGAGCAATGGCGTGCCTCGATGTTCTGGGGCGAGGCACAGCCTCATTTCTTCTATCTCAACGCGGCGCAGCGCAAGGACGGTTCCGAGCCGCAACTGACGGCCGACGATGCGTTGATCGCGCAGACCGAGGCGCGGCTGGGCCTGCGGCTGCCGGGCGCGCTCGTGGCGCTGTGGCGCGTGAAGAATGGCGGCGGCGTCTCGTGCCGCTGGGTCGACATCGCCGACGGCGAAGGCCAGCCGTACAGCGAGGTCCTGCGCTACCTGATGCCGATGGAATACCTCGCGACGCTGGCCGAGCTGTCGGACCGCATCGTGTTCCCGCCGGGCGAAACGCCGTGGAAGCAAGGCTTCGACGCGCCGCAGCGCATCGTGGTGCTCGAGGCCGACCACGGCAGGGTGGTCATGCTCGACTATCGCGACAGCGGCGCGCAGGCCCCGGCCGTGCTGGTCGTGGACGACCTGGACCGCGGTCCGCCGCGCGAACTGCTGCGTTTCGAGAGCTTCGACGACCTGTTGCCGCGCCTGCGCCCGAAGTCCATCGGCTACGAGGACGTGGCGAAACCGTGGCAACCACCGGCCGCCACGGCCTGAACGCCGGGCTTCAGAACTTGTCGAGCACCGCGCCCGAGCTCGCGCTCGAGGCATTGAACGCGAACTTGGCCTGCACGCCGCGCGTGTAGCGCGGGGCCGGGGCCTTCCAGCCTTCGCGGCGCTTGGCGATCTCGGCCTCGGGCACGTTGAGCTCGAGCTTGAGCGCATGCGCGTCGATGGTGATCGAGTCGCCCTCGTGGACGAAGGCGATGGTGCCGCCGGCCGCCGCTTCGGGCGCCACGTGGCCCACCACCATGCCCCAGGTGCCGCCAGAGAAGCGGCCGTCGGTGATCAGGCCCACGCTCTCGCCGAGGCCCGCGCCGATCAGCGCACCCGTGGGCGCCAGCATCTCGGGCATGCCCGGGCCGCCCTTGGGGCCGAGGTAGCGCAGCACCATCACGTCGCCGGCCACGATCTTGCCGTCGAGGATGGCCTTGAGCGCCGACTGCTCGTCGTCGAACACGCGCGCCGGGCCGGTGATGACCGGGTTCTTGAGGCCGGTGATCTTGGCGACCGCGCCTTCGGGCGACAGGTTGCCCTTGAGGATGGCCAGGTGGCCTTCGTCGTACATCGGCTTGTCGATCGGGCGGATCACGTCCTGGTCGGCGCGCGGCACGTCGGGCACGTCCTTGAGCACTTCGGCGATGGTCTGGCCGCTGATGGTGACGCAGTCGCCATGCAGCAGGCCGGCGTTGAGCAGCACCTTCATGACCTGCGGAATGCCGCCGGCCTGGTGCAGGTCGACCGCGAGGTACTTGCCCGAGGGCTTCAGGTCGCAGATCACCGGCACCTTCTTGCGCATGCGCTCGAAGTCGTCGATGGTCCATTCCACCTCGGCCGCGTGCGCGATCGCGAGGAAGTGCAGCACCGCGTTGGTCGAGCCGCCCGTGGCCATGATCACCGCCACCGCGTTCTCGATCGCCTTCTTGGTCACGATGTCGCGCGGCTTCAGGTCCTTCTTGATCGCCTCGATCAGCACCTTGGCCGATTCCTTGGCCGAGTTGGCCTTCTCGTCGTGCGGGTTCGCCATGGTCGACGAATAGGGCAGCGAGATGCCGAGCGCCTCGAAGGCGCTCGACATGGTGTTGGCCGTGTACATGCCGCCGCACGAGCCGGTGCCGGGGATGGCGCGCTTCTCGATCTCGTGCAGGTCCTCGTCGCTCATGTTGCCGGCGGCGTTCTGGCCCACGGCCTCGAACACGCTGACGATGTTGAGGTCCTGGCCCTTGTAGCGGCCCGGCAGGATGGTGCCGCCGTAGACGTAGATGGCAGGCACGTTGGCGCGCAGCATGCCCATCAGGCCGCCGGGCATGTTCTTGTCGCAGCCGCCGACCACCAGCACGCCGTCCATCCACTGGCCGCCGACGCAGGTCTCGATGCAGTCGGAGATGACCTCGCGGCTCACCAGCGAGTACTTCATGCCTTCGGTGCCCATGGCCATGCCGTCGGAGATGGTGGGGGTGCCGAACACCTGCGCGTTGCCGCCGGCTTCCTCGATGCCCGCGATGGCCGCGTCGGCCAGCTTCTGCAGGCCCGAGTTGCAGGGCGTGATGGTGCTGTGGCCGTTGGCGACGCCGACCATCGGCTTCTTGAAGTCGCCTTCCTCGTAGCCCATCGCGTAGAACATCGAACGGTTGGGCGCGCGGCTCTTGCCTTCGACGATGTTGGCGCTGCGGCGATTGATCTGGATTGGCTTGGTGTCCATGGTGGGTGTCTCTTCGATCGTGGGGAGGGAAAACCGGGGAGCGCCAAGTATCGGACTTCTGATTGATTGCTTCCAATCCATTTTGAGAGGCCGATTGATATGCTTGGCATATGAATGAAAGCCTGATCGACCTGCGGGCCTGGCGCCAGTTCGTGGCCGTGGCCGAGGAACTGCATTTCGGCCGCGCCGCCCAGCGCCTGCACATGACCCAGCCGCCGGTCACGCAGGCCATCGCCCAGCTCGAGAAGACCCTGGGCGTGGTGCTGTTCGACCGCACGCGGCGCCGGGTGGCGCTTACGCCGGCCGGCGAGGCGCTGCTGCCCGACGTGCGCGAGCTGCTGGCGCGGGCCCAGGCCCTGCCGGCGCGCGCCCGCGCGGCCGCGGCCGGGCAGGTGGGCCGGGTGCGCATCGCCTTCGTCTCGACCGTGGGCTTCGAGCAGTTGCCCGACTGGGTGCGCGAGTTCCGCGTGCTCTGTCCCGAGGTGGCGCTCGAGCTGGTCGAGGCCACGGGCGACGTGCAGCTCGAGGCCTTCGCGCGCGGCGAGATCGATGCCGGCCTGATGCTGCATTCGCCGGGCGCCGCGCCGCCGGGGCTGGCGCGGCTGGCGGTGTCGCAGGAGCCGCTGGTGCTGGCGCTGCCGCAGCGGCATGCGCTCGCGAGCGCCGAGAAGCTGCCGCTGGCCGAGGTGCTGGCCGAGCCGCTGGTGATCTTTCCGCGCCGCATCGTGCCTTCGCTGCACGACGCGGTCTTCGCGCTCTACCACGCGGCCGGACGCGCGCCGCAGCTGGCACAGGAGGCGATCCAGATGCAGACCATCGTCAACCTGGTTTCGGGCGGCATCGGCGTGGCCTGGGTGCCCGAGAGCGTCACGCAGTTCCGCCGCGCGGGCGTGGTCTACCGCGGCGCCGACGAGTTCGCGCCCGTCGGCCGGCGCCGCGCGGTGCCGGTGCTGCCGCGCTGCGAAACCAGCCTGGTGTGGCCGGCCGAGGCCGCCAACCCAGCGCTCGAGCGCTTCATCGCGTTCGTGCAGGAGCGCCAGCCGGCGGCCGCGCGCGGCGCGAAATAGCGGCGGGAGCGGGCGGCGGTCCGTCGAGGGCCGAGGCCAGCAGCGTCTCGAGCCAGCCCGCGAAAGCCTGCATGCGCCGCGACAGGTTGCGCCGGTGCGGATACACCAGGTGCACCGGCAGCGGCTCGGCGCGTGCGTCGGGCATCAGCTCGACCAGCTCGCCGGCCGCGAGCTGCGTGCGCACGTCGTACAGCGGGATCTGGATCAGCCCCAGGCCCGCGAGCGCGCAGGCGATGTAGGTCTCGGCGTTGTTGGCCGTCACCTGGCTGCGCATGCGCAGCGAGGCGGTCTCGCCGTCGCGCTGCCATTCCCAGGGCGCCGCGCGGCCGCTGGTCGGCGAGGCGTAGTTCACCGCCAGGTGCTGCGGCAAGTCGGCCGGCGTGCGCGGCGTGCCGTGCCGCGTCAGGTAGGCCGGGCTCGCGCAGTTGACCAGCGTGAAGTGCCCGAGCGGCCGCGCCACCAGGCTGCTGCTGGCCAGCGGCCCCACGCGCAGCGCGCAGTCCACGCCCTCGTGCACCAGGTCGACCGCGCGGTCGCTCGAGCCGAGTTCGAGCTCGAGCGCCGGATAGCGCGCGAAGAAGTCCGGCAGCGCGGGCGCGATCAGCAGCCGCGCGATGCGGCTGGGCACGTCGACCTTGAGCCGCCCGCCCACGCTGCCGTGCGTGGGCAGGAACTGCTGCTCCAGGTCGTCCATGTCGGCCACCAGCGCGCGGGCGCGCTCGAGCAGCACCTCGCCGTCGGGCGTGAGGCCCACGCGCCGCGTGGTGCGGTGGAGCAGCCGCGAGCCCAGCCGCGCCTCGAGCTGCTGCACCGCGGTCGAGATGGTGGCGCGCGGCAGGCCGAGGCGGTCGGCCGCGCGCGTGAAGCTGCCGGATTCGGCCACGCGCAGGAAGACCTGGAGGAGGTCGATGCGGTCCATGAGAAGGGTCCGGGTCTGGCGCGAGGCGGCCGATTGTTCGGAAATTTCCAAACAGTCTAGCCTCGAATTGCCTATTTATCGGCCGTCTGGCGATCAATACACTGCGCCTCGTGTCACACATCAATGGCTTTCAACCAAGGAGATCCCCATGTCCGCACGCACACTGAAGAACAAGGTCGCCGTCATCGCCGGCGGCGGCAAGAACCTCGGCGCGCTCGTCGCCGAACAGCTGGTCGACGGGGGCGTGCGCGGCGTCGCCATCCACTACAACAGCGACAGCTCGCGCGCCGATGCCGAGAAGACCGCCGCCGCCCTCAAGGCCAAGGGCGCCGACACCCTGCTGGTGCAGGGCGACCTCGCGGTGGTCGAGAACAACGTCAAGCTGTTCGACCAGGCCGTCAAGCAGTTCGGCCAGGTCGACATCGCGATCAACACCGCGGGCGTGGTCATCAAGAAGCCGATCCTCGACGTCACCGAAGCCGACTACGACAAGAGCTTCGACGCCAATGCCAAGGCCGCCTTCTTCTTCATCCAGCAGGCCGGCCGCACGCTGGCCGAGGGCGGCAGCATCGTCACGATCGTGAGCTCGCTGCTCGCGGCCTACACGCCGTTCTATGCGATCTACCCGGGCTCGAAGGCCGCGGTGGAGCACTACACGCGCGCCGCCTCCAAGGAGTTCGGCGACCGCGGCATCTCGGTCAACGCGATCGGCCCGGGCCCGATGGACACGCCCTTCTTCTATGGCCAGGAGAGCAAGGAGGCGGTGGACTACCACAGCAGCGCCGCCGCGCTCAGCAAGTTCTCGAAGAAGGGCCTGACCGACATCGAGGACATCGCGCCCATCGTGCGCTTCCTGGTCACCGAGGGCTGGTGGATCACCGGCCAGACCATCTTCGCCAACGGCGGCTACACCACGCGCTGACGCATCGCATCGGGCAAGCGATGCATACGCTCATCGTGATGGGCAGCGGCTTCGTGCTGCTGGCCCTTTTCCTGCTGGCCGGCCGCGTGCTGGGCGGCAGCGGCGACGCGGCCCTGAGCACGGCCGCGATGTGGTTCGTGCCGGCCTGGTTCATCGGCGCCGGCATCAACATGGCGGTGGGGGTGATCGAGGCCGGCTACAGCGTGGCCGAGGAGCTGCCGATCTTCCTGCTGGTGTTCGCCGTGCCGGCCGCGGTGGCCGGCCTGGTGTGGTGGAAATTCGGGCGCTGAGCGCCTGAGGGCGGCGGGGCGCCGGGCCGCGTGCCCGGATGCCCCCACGCCCCCGGCCGCGTCATGCGGCGCGGGCACAATCCGCGGATGCTCATGTATCCGCAGATCAATCCCATCGCCCTGCAGCTCGGGCCGATCGCCATCCACTGGTACGGCCTGACCTACCTGGCGGCCTTCGCGCTGTTCTACTTCCTCGGCACGCTGCGGCTCAAGCACGAGCCCTACCGCAGCCTCGTGGGCGCCGGGGCCTGGCAGCGCAAGGACATCGAGGACATCCTGTTCCTCGGCGTGGTCGGCGTCATCGTCGGCGGGCGGCTCGGCTACTGCCTGTTCTACCGGCCCGAGTTCTACCTGTTCAACCCGCTCGAGATCTTCAAGGTCTGGGAAGGCGGCATGAGCTTCCATGGCGGCATGCTCGGCGTGATCGCGGCCATGGTCTGGTTCGCGCGTTCGCGCGCGCGGCCGTTCTGGCAGGTGATGGACTTCGTCGCGCCCTGCGTGCCCACCGGCCTCGCGGCGGGGCGCGTGGGCAACTTCATCAATGGCGAACTCTGGGGCCGCTTCAGCAGCCCCGACCTGCCCTGGGGCATGGTGTTCCCGCAGAGCGGCTCGATGCTGCCGCGCCATCCCTCGCAGGTCTACCAGTTCCTGCTCGAGGGGCTGCTGCTGTTCGTGCTGCTGTGGCTCTACGCGCGCAAGCCGCGCAAGCAGGCCCAGGTGTCGGCCGCCTTCCTGGTCGGCTACGGCATCTTCCGTTTCATCGCCGAGTTCTTCCGCGAGCCCGACAAGATCTTTGCCCATCCGGGCAACGAATTGGGCCTGCGCGCCCTTGACCTGAGCCAGGGCCAGTGGCTCTGCGTGCCGATGATCCTGGGCGGCATCGCGCTGTGGGTCTGGGCCTCGCGCCGCGAGCAGGCCGTGCCGGTCGCGAGCAAGGCCTGACGCCGCACCGGGAGCCGGGGAGGGCGGGGCACCGCCCCGTCCCGCACTCGCTGCTCCCCCTGCGTGCCGCACCGCCGGCCACGCAACCTATCGTCTGACCAGGGTAAGTCCGGAGCCCCGCGCCGCACGCGCGGCCCTTGCGCTGCTTCGCATCCAGGCTCAGAATTACGCGTAATTACAGGAAATTACGCGATCGAACCCGCCATGCGCCTGGTCCACAACTCCCTGCACGACGAAGTCGCCACCACGCTGCGCGAGCAGATCTTCGACGGCACCCTGGCGCCCGGCAGCTTCGTCGACGAGATCGCGCTGTGCGAGCGCCTGTCGATCTCGCGCACGCCGCTGCGCGAGGCGCTCAAGGTGCTCACGGCCGAAGGCCTGCTGCGCCACGAGCCGCGCCGCGGCTGCTTCGTGCGCGAGGTGACCGAGCGCGATCTCGACGAGATCTTTCCGGTCATTGCGCTGCTCGAGGGCCGCTGCGCCTTCGAGGCGGCGCGCAACGCCAGCGATGCCGAGCTGCACGAGCTCGACGCCCTGCACGAGCGGCTGGTGCGCCACGCCAAGGCCAAGCGCATCAACGACTACTACGCCACCAACCACCTGATCCACGAGGCCATCATCCAGCTGGCCGACAACAAGTGGCTGGCCCAGGTGATCGGCGACCTGCGCAAGATCCTCAAGCTCGCGCGCCAGCAGCAGCTGCATGCGCCGGGGCGGCTCGAGCAGAGCCTGTCGGAGCATCTCGCGGTGTTCGCGGCGCTCAAGGCGCGCGACAGCGAAGGCGCCGATGCCGCGATGCGCACCCACATGACGCGCCAGCGCGAGGCGCTGCGCGAGGTGATGCGCAACCAGCAGAAATCGCGGGTCATGCCATGAAGCGCGCCGCCACC
Source organism: Variovorax sp. GW821-FHT09B01 (assembly GCF_059418345.1). Classification (NCBI taxonomy): domain Bacteria; kingdom Pseudomonadati; phylum Pseudomonadota; class Betaproteobacteria; order Burkholderiales; family Comamonadaceae; genus Variovorax; species Variovorax sp. GW821-FHT09B01. Next base: position 181,376 of record NZ_JBWKPQ010000002.1, read on the forward strand.
TCTTCTTCGTCTTTTTCTTTCTGCATGGGAGTGCATCCACGATGAGTGCGACCGAATGGTTCCAGGCGCGATTGCGCACGGGCGACAAGAACGAACGCAAGGTGCCGGTGGCCTCCGACGCGCCGGCCAAGGGTGCCGCCAAGTCGGCCCCCAAGCCCAGCGCCCGCACCACCGCCGAGCGGCTCGAGGCCACCCTGCGCAAGGCCGACGAGGCGCTGTCGCCGCGCGCGCTGCGCCGCGTGCTGGCCGCGATGCAGTCGGTGATCGACCCGCGCGTGAGCGAGGTCGAGGGCGGCCGCCGCGCCCATGCCATCGCGGTCGAATACGCGGCCGCCACGCCCGAGGAGCGGCGCGATTTCTGGGCGCTGATGAGCGAGCATTTCGCCGCCGATGCGCAAAAGCTCAAGACCGCGCGCGACCAGCACCAGGCCGCCGTCGGCACGCCCGACGAAGGCCAGGCCGAGCTCAAGCTGCGCCGCGCGCTGGTGTCGCCGCGCATGCGCCTCTTGCAGCGTTTCGCGGTCGAGCCCGCGGGCATGCGCTTTTTGGTCGACCTGCGCGCCGAGCTGCTGCCCGGCCTCAAGGGCGACCGCCGCCTGCTCGCGCTCGACGCCGAGCTCGAGCAGCTGTTCTCGACCTGGTTCGACGTCGCCTTCCTCGAGCTGCGCCGCATCGACTGGAACTCGCCGGCCTCGCTGATCGAGAAGCTGATCCGCTACGAGGCGGTGCACGACATCAAGAGCTGGAACGACGTGAAGAACCGGCTCGACGACAGCGACCGCCGCTGCTACGGCTTCTTCCATCCGCGGCTGCCCAACGAGCCGCTGATCTTCGTCGAGGTGGCGCTGGTCGACCGCGTGAGCGACGGCATCATGCCGCTGCTCGACGAGGCCGCCGTGCCGGTGCCGCCGGCGCGCGCCACCACCGCGATCTTCTATTCGATCAGCAACACCCAGAACGGCCTGCGCGGCGTGAGCTTCGGCGATTCGCTGATCAAGCGCGTGGTCGAGACCCTGCAGGACGAGCTGCCGCGGCTGAAGACCTTCGCCACGCTGTCGCCGATCCCGGGCTTTCGCACCTGGCTCGCGAAGAACGCGCCCGACATGGTCGCGCGCCTCGACGAGAAGCGCGCCGCCGAAGTCGGCCGCCTCGTGGGCTCGCTGCCGCCCACGGCCGACCGGCTGGTGGCCGCGGTCGATGCCGCCGCGAGCCTGGACCCCAAGTCGCCGCTGCGCCAGTGGCTGCTGCAGTGCGCCGCCGAGTACCTGGGCCGCTCGCTGGTCGACGGCACGCCGGCCGACCCGGTCGCGCGCTTCCACCTGGGCAACGGCGCGCGCGTCGAGCGCCTCAACTGGGCCGGCGATCCGTCGCCCAAGGGACACAAGCAGTCCTATGGCCTCATGGTGAACTACCTTTACGATCTCAAGCGTCTCGACCGGCACCGCGACTGGCTCGCGCAAGGCAAGGTGGCCGTGTCGGGGGACGTCGACAGTCTGTTTTTCAAGAAGGCCTGACCGGGCCCCAAGCCCGGCGCACACAGCGCCGGCCGTCGCATCCGCGGCGATCCACAACGACAGGAGATGAGACAGATGAACCAGAGTTTTCAGCGGCGCGACGTGTTGCGCCTGGCGGCTGCGGGCGCGGCGGTTCTGTGCGGCGGCGCCGCGACCGCGCAGAGCAACTGGCCGACCAAGCCGGTCAACATGATCGTGCCGTTCCCGGCTGGCGGCGGCACCGACGCCTTCGCGCGTCCGCTGTCGGGCCAGTTCGCCAAGCTCACGGGCCAGACCCTGGTGATCGACAACCGCGGCGGCGCGGGCGGCACGCTGGGCGCGAGCATCGCCTCCAAGGCGCCGGCCGACGGCTACACGCTGTTCATGGGCGCGGTGCACCACGCGATCGCGCCCTCGATCTATCCCAAGCTCGACTACGACATCGAGAAGGACTTCGTGCCGCTGATGCTGCTGGCCAACGTGCCGCAGGTGGTGGTGGTCAATCCCAAGCGCGTGCCCGCCGCGACCATCCAGGAATTCATCGCGCTGGTGAAGCGCAGCCCCGGCAAGTTCAACTACGGCTCGGCCGGCGCGGGCACCTCGCACCACCTGGCGGGCGAGCTGTTCAAGATCCAGACCGGCACCTTCATCACCCACATCCCGTACCGCGGCGCGGGCCCGGCGCTGGCCGACCTGATCTCGGGCAACGTCGACCTGATGTTCGACGGCCTCGGCTCCTCGGCGCAGCACATCAAGAGCGGCCGCATCAAGGCGCTGATGGTCGCGGGCGCCAAGCGCAACCCGGCCTTCCCCGACGTGCCCTGCGCGGCCGAGGTGGGCCTGCCCGACTACACGGTGACCACCTGGTACGGCCTCTGGACGCCCAAGGGCACGCCGGCCGACGTGCAGGCCAAGGTGGTCGAGGACATGAAGAAATCGCTCGCGAGCGACGAGCTCAAGGCCATCTGGGCGCAGAACGGCTCCGAGATCCCGAACCTGACCATGGCCGCGTACGGCGGCTTCGTCAATTCGGAGATCAAGCGCTGGGCCGCCGTGGTCAAGGCCTCGGGCGCCAAGCTCGAATGAGCGCGGGCAGCGTCAGCCTGCGCCGCGAGGGCGCGCTCGCGTTCCTCACGCTGTCGAACCCGGCGCGCCTGAACGCGATGACGCGCGCGATGTGGCGCGAGTTGCGCGCGCTGGTGGCCGGCCTCGGCGCCGACCCGGCGCTGCGCTGCGTGATCGTGCGCGGGGAGGGCGGCGCCTTCTGCGCGGGCGGCGACATTTCCGAGTACCCGTCGTTCCGCTTCGAGGCCGCGAGCCTGCGCGAATTCCACGAGAACGAGGTCTGGGCCGCGCTGCAGGCGCTGCTCGACTGCCCGCTGCCGCTGGTCGCGCAGATCGAGGGCGCCTGCATGGGCGCGGGCATCGAGATCGCGAGCTGCTGCGACATCCGCCTCGCGGGTACCTCGTCGAAATTCGGCGCGCCGATCGCGAAGCTCGGCTTTCCGATGGCACCGCGCGAGGCCGCGCTGGTGCATGGCGCCATCGGCGACACGCTGGCGCGCGACATGCTGCTGGCCGCCGGCGTGCACGACGCCACGCGGCTCTACCACGCGGGCTTCCTGCTGTCGGTGCTGCCCGATGCCGAGGTGGCCGCCGCGGCCGAGGCGCACGCGGCGCGCATCGCGCGGCTCGCGCCGCAGACAGCGCGCATGCACAAGCGCACCTTCGCCGTGCTGCACCATGCCGTGACCGGCGCCAACACCGCGCCGCCCGAGGTGGAGCCGGTCGCCGCGCTGGTCGCCACCGCCTACGACTACGCCGACTCGGCCGAGCACCGCGAAGGCATCGCCGCCTTCCTCGCCAAGCGCGCGCCCGATTTCTGACCCGCCTTTCGTTTTCCGCCTCCTGTGAAGTCCGACCGATGAAGAAGACCGCCAACGCCAACCTGTTCGCCGCCCTGCGCGCGGCCTTTCCCGCCGACCTCGATGCCATCGCGGTCGAGACCGACAACGGCCTCGCGTATTCGTGGCGCGACCTCGATCGCGCGAGCGCGATGATCGCCAACCTGCTCGACGCGCTGAAGCTCGAGAAGGGCGCGCGCATCGCGGTGCAGGTCGAGAAGTCGGTCGAGGCGATGCTGCTGTACCTCGCCACCCTGCGCGCGGGCTATGTGTTCCTGCCGCTCAACACCGCCTACCAGAGCGCCGAGATCGAGTACTTCATCGGCAACGCCGAGCCCGCCGTGGTGGTCTGCACCAGCCGCAACGCGGCCTGGGTGGCACCGCTGGCCACGGCCGCCGGCACCCGCCACGTGTTCACGCTCGACGACGACCGCAGCGGCACCCTGCTCGAGGTCGCGGCCAGCTGCAGCGATGTGCACAAGCCGGCCACGAAGTCGGCCGACGACCTGGCCGCGATCCTCTACACCAGCGGCACCACCGGCCGCAGCAAGGGCGCGATGCTCACGCACGGCAACCTGCTGTCGAATGCCGAGGTGCTCAAGGACTACTGGGGCTGGACCGAGGGCGACGTGCTGATCCACGCGCTGCCGATCTTCCACGTGCACGGCCTGTTCGTGGCGCTGCACGGCGCGCTGCTCAACGGCAGCAAGATCCTCTGGTTCTCGAAGTTCGATCCCAAGCGCATCGCCGCGAAGCTGCCCGAGGCCACCGTGTTCATGGGCGTGCCCACGCTCTACGTGCGCCTGCTGGCCGAGCCCGGCCTCACGCGCGAGGCGGTGCGCAACATGCGGCTGTTCGTCGCGGGTTCGGCGCCGCTGCTGATCGAGACCTTCGACGAGTGGCGCGAGCGCACCGGCCACACCATCCTCGAGCGCTACGGCATGAGCGAAACCATCATGCTGACCTCGAACCCCTACCGCCCCGAGCAGGGCGAGCGCCGCGGCGGTACCGTCGGCTTCGCGCTGCCGGGCGTGCAGCTGCGCGTGCGCGACGACCAGGGCCGCGACTGCACCACCGACGAGATCGGCGGCATCGAGGTCAGCGGTCCCAACGTGTTCGCGGGCTACTGGCGCATGCCCGAGAAGACGCAGGAGGAGTTCACGGCCGACGGCTTCTTCAAGACCGGCGACGTGGGCAAGATCGACGGCCGCGGCTACATCACCATCGTCGGGCGCAGCAAGGACCTGATCATCAGCGGCGGCTACAACGTCTATCCGGCCGAGATCGAGGGCTACATCAACGAGATGGCCGGCGTGGCCGAGAGCGCGGTGGTCGGCGTGCCGCACCCCGACTTCGGCGAGGTCGGCGTGGCGATCGTCATCGCCAAGCCCGGCGCCACGCTCGATGGCGACGCGATCGTGGCCGAGCTCAAGGCCCGGCTCGCGAACTTCAAGATCCCGAAGCGCTGCTTCATCGTGCCGGAGCTGCCGCGCAACACCATGGGCAAGGTGCAGAAGGCGCTGCTGCGCGGCGAGCACAAGGGCTTGTTCGCCTAGGCGTTCTAGGTTTGGGGCGCGTCCTTCGCGCGCCTGAACACGATGTCCTCCACCATCGGCTCGAAGGGCACCGCGATGCGGTCGATGCGGCCCGCGCGGTCGTAGAGAAAGCTCAGCGCGAGGTTGTCCGGGTGGAACACCGTCGGCCGGTCCGGCGTGACGAACATGTCGTAGTGCCAGTGCGTGAGCGCGCCGGCGGCGCCGCGCCAGTGCCAGGCGAGGTGGTCGCCCTCGTGCGCGATCTCGATGCAGCCGTAGGCCGGATGCTCGTAGCGGCCCGCATATTCCTCGAGCGCATGGCTGGGCTGCGTGCCGGTGCGGCGCCGGTCCGTGCGCGCCTTCTCGTCGACCCGCTGCTGCACCAGGTCGGCGCGGCGCTTCGTGAGCAGCCGCTGGAACCAGTCGACCGGCTCGCGGCCCGCGATGCGGTCGAGCGCCGCGAAGGTGAGGATCGAGGGCACGGCGCCCGGCGCGCGGTTGGTCAGCACCGCCACGCCCGCGCGGCGCGAGGGCACCACGGTCATCAGCGTGGCCCAGCCGAACCACGAGCCCGAATGCGCGAGCGTGCGGTCGCCGCGGTAGTTCTCGCAGAACAGGCCCAGGCCGTAGTGCGAATCGCCGATCTCCGCATGTTCGGAGCGCGACATCCAGGCGCGCGGCATGCCCATCTCGCGCACCGTCTTGGCCGACAGCAGCGGCGTGTCGCCCACGCGGCCTTCGTCGAGCAGGCAGCGCATCCACTTCGCGAGATCGGCGGCGCTGGCATTGAGCCCGCCGCCCGCGGCCGTCGGCACCGGCCACAGCTGCGCGGGCACGGGATCGCCCTCGACCATGGTGTGCGGGCGGGCCGCATCGGCGGCCGCCACCAGCGCGTCGATGCCGAAGCCGTAGTGCGTGAAGCCCAGCGGTTTGAGCAGCCGCTCGGTCACGAAGTCCTGCCATCCCTGTCCGCTGATGCGCTCGATCACGATGCCCGCGACCATGTAGCCGAGGTTCGAGTACTGGAAGGCCTCGCGCAGTTCGCGGCTCGGCACCAGGTGGCGCAGCAGCGGCAGCATCTGCGCGCTCGTCAGGTCGGCCGGCATGTGCAGCCAGTCGTGGCGCGGCAGGCCGCTCAGGTGGCTCAGCAGGTCGCGCACCGTGAGCTGCGCGGTCGCCACCGTATCGTGCAGCCGGAACTCCGGAATGACTTCGCGCACCGGCCGGCTCCAGGCGAGCCGGCCCTCGTCGACCAGCAGGCCGAGTCCGGCCGCGGTGAACGACTTGGTGATCGAGCACAGCAGGAACTGCGTGTCGGCGGTCACGGGCTCGTTGCCGCGCAGGTCGCGCACGCCATAGCCCTTCAGCAGCGAGACCTCGCCATCTTCGATCACCGCGAGCGCGAGCCCCGGGATCTTCCATTCCTTCATCGAGCTTTCGACGAGGCTTTCGAATTCGCGCCACATGATCGGGGTCCTAGGGTTCGGGGCGCGAATCCTAAGGCATCCGCCATGCGGCGCTCTCAACCCATGCCGTTCATCAGTCCCGTGCGCGCATGGCAGTTGACGTATTCGTAGCGCTGTTCGTTGGCCTTGAGCACCGACACCTCGTGGTACACGCGCAGTTGCAGCTGGAAGTTCAGCGCCTGCACATAGCGCATGAAGCTGCCGAAGATCGCCACGTGGGTCGGATGCGATTCGGCCCAGCGTTCCATGTCGGCCAGCGAGTGCCAGAAGCTCAGGCCGAAGGACTTCTGCAGCGGCGCGCCCTGCGCATCGAGATGCTGCATGTAGCGGTTGCTGTAGCAGCCGATGGCCAGGCCCTGGTCGCGCAGGAAGTCCATGCCTTCGCGCAGCACCGGCTCCATCTCCTCGAGATAGAGCGTGCGCTCCTGGCCGGTGGTGTCGGTCCATTCCTGGCCCGAGCGGATCATCGCGACGTGTTCATGGCCCGCGATGCGCACGCGCCGGCCCGGCGCGGGCTCGTCGCCGATCGCCGCGCGCGTGCCCGAGGGCGACATCGGATCGGTCTGCGACAGCGGGATGCGGTCGCGCATCGATCCCCAGTAGCCATGCTCCTGCAGCTCGCCGCTCACGCCGCCCATGGCCACGCCGATGCCCTCGAGCCGGTCGGGCGTGTTGAACATGGTCTCGAAGTGCTGCACGCGCGGCGACACGATCTCGCGGAAATAGCCCAGGCCCTCGTGCAGCCGCTCGTCCGACTGCCACCAGCCGTCGATCTCGGGCGTGGCGCTCCAGCGCGCGAAGGCCGCCGGATCGGTCCAGTAGGCGATCGCGATCATGTTGTCGTGGCCGTCGGCATCGACATAGTGCGTAAGGTCGTGGTGCAGCGGGCCGTCGGGCCGCGCGAAGTCGCGCGCGATGCGCATCAGCGCGGCGCAGGCGCGGCCCTGCTGCGCGGCGCCGAGCGACTGCACGCCGAAGTAGCCCATCACCACCTGCGTGACCGCGCGGTCGGCGCGCGCCGACCAGACGGGGTAGGGCGGTGTGTAGTCGTCCTCCACGCGGCGGGTGCGCGTGCGCGGGCACTTCAGGTGCTCGTCGATGGCGGATTCCATGGCGCGGCTCCTTCGTACGCGCTCAGGCCTCGACCGGCTCGGCCGCGTTGCCCTCGGGCACGGGCGTGAGCTGCACCACCACGGGCTCGCGGCGCGTCTTGTTGAGCAGCAGCTGCGTGACGTCGGGCCGGGAGTAGTGGCCGCTCGGGTCGGCCGCGGCCTTCGCGAGCGAGATCATCCCGAGGTCGATGTCGGCGATCACCAGGCCTTCCTCGGTCTCGGGCAGCGGCGTGCCGAGCGCGGAGCCGTCGGGCCCGTAGATGCGCGCATGGCCGCCGCCCACGCCCAGCATCTGCTGCTTGCCGGCATCGGTGCACATCAGCTCGCTCATCGCCTTCGAGACCGTGGCGCAGGGCGCGAGCACGAAGCAGCCGCCCTCGACCGCATAGACCTGGCTCGCGGCATTGTTGACCTCGGCGCCCAGCGCGTTGGCCGCGCCGCGGTAGAGCGAGAAGCTGGGCCACGCGGCGCAGTGGATCTGCTCGTTCTGCGAATACATCGCGTACTTGCTCAGCGGCTGCAGGTGTTCCCAGCAGCACAGCGAGCCGATGTTGCCGATGGCGGTGGGCACCACGTGCAGGTCGGCGCCGTCGCCTTCGCCGAACACGGTGCGCTCCACGTGCGTGGGCTTGAGCTTGCGGCGCGTCTGCGCCACCTGGCCCTGGTCGTCGATCAGCGCCTGCGCGATGTAGAGGCTGCCCGCGGCCTTCTCGCTGAAGCCGAACGAGAGCCAGATCGAATGCTGGCGCGCGGCCGCCTGCAGGCGCTCGAACTCCACCGAGCCGATCACCAGCGAGTTGTCGTGGTAGCGCTGCACGAACTGCATGCCCCAGGCCGGCGAGTCGAGCCAGATCCACCAGGGATAGCCGGGGATCCAGGTCTCGGGAAAGGCGATCAGCTTCACGCCCTGCGCGGCGGCCTGCGCCATCAGGGCGATGGTCTTGTCGATGGTGCCGTCGAGGTCGAGGAACACGGGCGCGGCCTGCACGGCGGCGACGCGGAGCTTGGGATGAACGGTGGTGGGCATGGCGGGGCCTTTCGGTGGAGAACGTGGATTCGCCGCGGTGCCCCGGCGCGGGTTTGCGCGGTGGCATGCGGGTTGCTTGAAGCGTAAATTCGCCGCCTGCGAACGCCTTGACCGCAACTTGCACCGTTCTTGTTCCTGTGTCGCATGCCCCGCCGTTCCCCTCCCTCGAGGCCCTACCGATGAACACGCTGCTCAGCACCGATGCCGTTGCGCGCTCGCAGCGGCTGGCCTACTGGACCGACATGATCTGCAACGTCTATGTGCAGCTCGGTTGCGATCCGGTGCGGCCCGACGAGTCCGAGGACTTCGAGGGCAGCATCCGCCAGCACACGCTGCCCGGGCTCGACGTGTCGGTGGTGCGTTCGGGCCCTCAGAAGGTGCTGCGCACCTCGGGCCACATCGCGCGCTCGGGCGACGACTACTTCCTCGTGAGCATCCAGGCCCAGGGCCGCGGCGTGGTGCGCCAGGACGGGCGCGACGCGGTGCTCGAGGCCGGCGACTTCGCGCTCTACGACAGCACGCGGCCCTACCAGCTGCTGTTCGACGACCGCTTCGAGCAGATCGTGCTCAAGCTGCCCGGCGACCGGCTGCGCAGCGAGTTGCGCGAGACGCAGGCGCTCACGGCCACCACCGTGTCGGGCCGCCAGGGCGCGGGCCACCTGCTGCTGGGCATGATCCGTACCCTGCGCGAGGACATCGAGACGCTGCAGCCGGCTTCGGCGCTCGCGGTGGCCAATGGCGTGCAGAACATCCTGGTGGCGGGGCTGCAGACCCTGCCGGCGGCCAGCGCGCCTTCGCTCAGCAGCCTCACGGCCTATCACCTCGCGCGCGTGAAGCGGCGCATCGAGGAACAGCTCGGCGATCCCGCGCTGTCGGTGGGCAGCCTCGCGGCCGAGCTCGGCGTGTCGGCCAGCCAGATCCACCGCGTCTTCAAGAGCGAGCCGCTGACGCCCGCGCAGTACATCTGGGAGCGCCGGCTCGAGGCCTGCAGCCGCGACCTGCTCGAGCCGCGCCTCGCGGGCCGGCCCGTGGCCGAGATCGCCTATGGCCGCGGCTTCAACGACGCGGCGCATTTCAGCCGCGCGTTCAAGGAGCGCTTCGGCTGCTCGCCGCGCGAGTGGCGGCAGCAGCGCATGCAGTAGACCCTACTGCTGGACCAGCAGCACCGAGATGTCGGTCTCGGCCACCACCTTGGTCGCCACCGAACCCATCAGTGCGCGGCCGAACAGGCCATGGCCGTGCGTGCCGAGCACGATCAGCTCGGCCTGCGCGGCAGCGGCCGCCTTGAGGATCTCCTCGGCCACGTGGCCGTGGCGCGCGTCGATGCGGAAGTTTGCGACGCCGTTGTCGGCGAAGTATTGCTTCACCGGGTCGACCACCTTGGCGCTTTCCTCGGCGTAGTAGTCGGCGACCGCCTCCTTGCTGAGGTGGCGCGCCACGTTGGCCGAGATGCCGGTGCAGACATGGACCACCACGAGCTCGTGGCCATCCACGAACATGTTGCGATGGGCGATCAGATAGGCGAGGGCCTTCTGGGTGAAGGCGCTGCCGTCGGCGGCGATGAGGATTTTCATGCGCTCGTTATAGGACCCGCACCGGGCCGCCGCAACGAAGTCAACACCGTTTGCGGGTGCTTGCGGCTCAGGCCGCCTGACGCGCGAGCCGCAGGTGGGCGCGCAGCGCGGCATCGAAGCGCTCGGGCTGGTCGATGTTCGGCAGGTGGCCCGCGTCGGGAACGATCTCCAGAGAGGCGCCGAGGATCTCGGCCTGCAGCTCGCGCATCGCGTCGGGCAGGCCGCCGTCGTTGGCGCCCGCGATCAAGGTCGTGGGCACGTGGATGCCGCGCGCGGCCGCGCGGTGGTCGAGTTGCTGGATCGCGCGCGCGCAGCCGACCATGCCCGCGCGCGACGTGCCGGCCGCGGCCGCATGCAGGGCCCGCGCCTCGGCGGGATGGGCCTCGATGAAGCTGCGGCCTAGCCAGCGTTCGATGGTCGGGCCCGCGAGCGCTTCGCAGCCCTGGGCCTCGACGAGCGCGATGCGCTCGTCCCAGGGCTGCGCGAAGGCCGCGGGCGCGTCGGCGCGGCAGTCGCACAGGCACAGGCTGGCCAGGCGCTCGGGATGCCGTTCGGCCAGCGCGAAGCCGCACATGCCGCCGAGCGAGAGCCCGATGTAGTGCGCCGCGCGGATGTCGAGCGCATCGAGGATCTCGACCACGTCGCGCGCCAGGTCGCCCATGCGCCAGGGCAGTGATGGCGGTGAGGGCGCCTCCGACCGGCCATGGCCGCGCGTGTCGGGCCGCAGCACGCGCCAGCCCTCGGCGGCCAGCCACCCGGCCTGGCGGTGCCACAGCACCGACGAAGACAGGATCGCGTGCGCGAGCAGCACCACGGGGCCGTCCGCGGGGCCGTCGATATGGACCGCGACGCGGCAGGCCGCGGTGGGAAGGAGGAGGTGCCGGGTGGTCGTCATGAGGGGCCAGTCTCGCCCCTTTCCCCAGGCCCCACCACCGAGTAAAACTGAAGCCCGTTGAGAAAAACGCAACCCGCTTGCACCCATCGCGGCCTACAGTCGCCCCGCCATGTCCAGAAAACTTCCACCCCTGAACGCGATCCGCGCCTTCGAGGCCGCGGGCCGGCACGTGAGCTTCACGCGCGCCGCGGAAGAACTGAGCGTGACCAACGGCGCCATCAGCCGCCAGGTCGCGCTGCTCGAGGAATGGCTGGGCGTGCCGCTGTTCCGGCGCACCTCCTCGCAGCTCGCTTTGACCGAGGCCGGGCGCCTCTACCTCGGCGAACTGACGGCCACGCTCGACCGCGTGGCGGTGGCCTCGATGCAGTTGCGCGAGCAGGCGGTGCCGACCGCGCTGCGCATCAACGCGCCGCCGACCTTCACCATGCGCTGGCTGCTCTCGCGCCTGCCGGCCTTCCAGCGCAGGCGGCCCGAGGTCGACCTGCGGCTCACCACCTTGCTGGCGCCGGTCAACTTCGACGAGGGCCGCTACGACATCGCCATCGCGGGCGCGCTCGAGCCGCCGCCGCACTGCGTGTCGCGGCCCTTCATGAGCGAGCTGATCCTGCCGGTGTGCCATGTGGACCTGCTCGACGGCGGCCGGCTGCGCGAGCCGCGCGACCTGGCCGCGCAAACGCTCGTGAGCTTCGCCACCGAGCCCTATGCCTGGGAGGACTGGCTCGCGGCCGCCGGCGTGGCCGGGCTCAAGCCCGGCGGCGCGATCCGCTTCGAGCAGATGTACTTCGCGCTGCAGGCCGCGATCGACGGGCTGGGCCTGGCGCTGGTGCCGCTGTTCCTCGCCTTCGACGACATCATCGCGGGCCGGCTGTGCGCGCCCTTCGGCGTGCTGGCCGCCAAGCAGCGGCGCTACTTCGCGAGCACGGCCCATGCCGACCAGGTGACCGAGAGCTTCTGCGAATGGCTGGTGCGCGAGGGCAGCGACACCGAGGCCTCGATGCAGCAATGGCTGCGCTCGCAGGTCCCGGCGTCCTGAGCGCGCCGCTCAGTCCATCTGCACGCCGCTGCGGCGCACCAGCTCGCCCCAGCTCTTGAACTCGCTGGCGACGTAGGCCGCGGCTTCCTCGGGGCTGGCGCTGTAGCGCGGCAGCGCGCCGATGCTGCGCATGCGCCGCTCCACCTCGGGCTTGCGCATCGCCTTGCCGATCGCCTCGTGGGTCGAAGCCACCAGCGTCCTCGAGGTGCCGACGGGGTAGAGCAGCATCAGCCAGGTCGAAGCGCGGAAGTCGGCGAAGCCCTGCTCGATCAATGTGGGCACGGCCAGCGGCGCGTCGAGCCGGCTCGCGGTGGCCGCGCCGAGCGCGCGCAGCTTGCCGCCCTGCACGAAGGCCTGCACGCCGGCCGCGGTCTCGAGCGCCAGCGAGACATTGCCCGCGACCACGTCGGTCAGGCCCGGCGCGCTGCCCTTGTAGGGCACGTGCACGATGTCGATGCCCGCGCGCCGCTTGAGCTCCTCCATCGCGAGGTGCGACACCGTGCCGTTGCCCGAGGAGGCATTGGTGAGCTTGCCCGGGTTGGCCTTGGCATAGGCCACCAGCCCCTGCGCGTCGGTGAAGGGCAGCGAGGGATGGCACACCAGCACGAAGGGCAGGTCGCCGACCAGGCCCACCGCCTCGTAATCCTTGAGCGAGTCGTAGGGCACGCTGCGGTAGAGGTGCGGGTTGGTGGCCACGGCCGACATGTGCGTGAGCATCATCGTCGAGCCGTCGTTGGGCGACTTCGCGAGCTGGCCCATCGCGATGCTGCCGCCCTGGCCCGGTTTGTTGTCGACGATGTAGTTCTCGCCCGTCACGGCCTGCATCTTCTCGGCCATCAGCCGCGCCACGATATCGGTGGCCTGGCCCGGCGGAAAGCCCACGAGGATCTTCGTGACCTTGCCGCGTGACGCGGCCGGCTGCGCGAGCGCCGGCGTGCCCATCGACGCGGCCGCGAGCGCGAGCAGCGCGCGGCGGCTCAGCATTGCCTGGTTGTCCATTGCGTTGTCTCCGATGTTTTTTAAAAGGGCGAAGCTTCAGGCGAGCTTCATCTCCTTGAGCACCTCGCGCGCGTTGCGCAGGCTGTCGAGCGCCGCGGGCACGCCGCAGTAGATGGCGACCTGCAGGAACACCTCCTGCAGCTCGGTGGGCGTGATGCCGTTGTTGATCGCGCCGCGCACATGCAGGCGCAGCTCGTGCGGCCGGTTGAGCGCGCTGATCATGCCGAGGTTCAGCAGGCTGCGGCTGCGCCGGTCCAGGCCCGGGCGGTTCCAGATCTCGTCCCAGCAGTACTCGGTGGTGAGCTGCTGCATCGGCCAGCTGAAGTCGTCGGCCTCGGCGATCGACTTCTCGACGTACTCGGCGCCGAGCACCGCCTTGCGCGTGGCGAGCCCGCGCTGGAACTTCGCCGAGGTGTGGGTTTTGTCTGCCATGTCGTCGCTCCCTTCAGGCCACGGCCGCCTCGGCCAGCGGCGCGTTCCAGGCGTCGTAGGCATAGACCCAGTCGGAGTCCTGCGGATCGCGCAGCCAGGTGTTGGTGCGCGAGGTCAGCTGGACCTTCGAGGTGCGCGGCTTGCGCGTGGCCTCGAAGCGCTGGAAGGCCTCGGCCACGCCGTCGCGGTCGATGCCCTGGAGGCAGCGCGAGAGCACCGCCGCATCCTCGATCGCCATCGCCGCGCCCTGCGCCATGTAGGGCGTCATCGGGTGGCAGGCATCGCCGAGCAGCGTGATGTTGCCTTCGCTCCAGCGCGGCAGCGGGTCGCGGTCGACCAGCGCCCACTTGTGGACCTCGGGGCAGGACTGCAGCACGTGGCGCACCTGCGGATGGAAGTCGGCGAAGGCCTCGCGCAGCGCATGGATGTCGCCCTTGGTGGACCACGACTCGAGGCGGAAGCCGGGCTCGGGCTGGCTGGTCACGAAGTAGACCTCGCTGCGGTCGGGCTTGACGTAGTAGATGACGATGTGGCGGTCCTTGCCCCACCACTTGGTGCACTGGTCGATCTCCTGGCCGCCGAGCAGCGCCGCCGAGAAGGTGGTGCGGTAGGCGATGCGGCCCGTGAAGTTGGGCTCGGACCTGCCGAACAGCTGGTCCTTGACCAGCGAGTGCACGCCGTCGGCCGCCACCACCGCGTCGGCATGCACGGTGGCGCCGTTGGCGAAGCGCAGCTCGACACCGCCGTCGCCTTGCGAGAAGCCCGCGAGCTTATGGCCGCGGCGGATGAATTCGTCGAGCACGGCGCTGTGCAGCGCGGCATGCAGGTCGCCGCGGTGCGCGAGCAGGTAGGGCGCGCCGAACTTCCGCTCGGCGGTCTCGCCGAAGATCATGTCGAAGCGCACCTCGCCGGTGTAGGCGTCCTTGTTGTTCCAGGAGCGCGGGTAGAAGGCCTCGGCGCGCATGCGCTCCTCGAGGCCCAGGCCGCGCAGCACCTGCATCGCGTTGCAGCCGATCTGGATGCCCGCGCCCAGGCGGGTGAATTTCTCGGCCTGTTCGTAGACCATGACGTCGATGCCGACGCGGCGCAGCGCAGCGGCCGTGGCCAGGCCGCCCATGCCGGCGCCGATGATGGCGACCGAAAGTCTCTTGCTCATGTCCGTTCCTCGTGTGGTTGGCGTGAACGGAATGGTCCGGCTTTCGGCCGGTGCGAACCATCGAGATTTGCTGGCGCTGGTTGAGAAAAACTGCTGCGCGCGCAAGCGCACGACGCGCCGGCCGGGCGCGTCGTGACATCGAGAAAAGGGAGACGGAAGAGGTCGGAAGAGAGCCGCGCAATCAGCCGCGCAGACCCTTCCAGAGCATGTAGGCCGCGAGCAGGTACAGGATGCTCGCGAACACGCGCTTGAGCTTCTTCACCGGCAGGTTGTGCGCGGCTCTGGCGCCCAGCGGCGCGGTCAGCACGCTGCACACGGCGATCACCGCGAGCGCGGGCAGCCAGATATAGCCGAAGGAGCCGGCCGGCAAGCCCTGCACCGTCTGGCCGCTGATCACGTAGCCGGCCACGTTGGCCACCGCGATCGGGAAGCCCAGCGCGGCGCTGGTGGCGACCGCGTTGTGGATCGAGATGTTGCACCAGGTCATGAAGGGCACGCTGATGAAGCCGCCGCCCGCGCCGACCAGGCCCGAGACCAGGCCGATGGCGCCGCCGGCGCCGAGCTGGCCCACGGTGCCCGGCATCTGGCGCGTGGGCTTGGGCTTACGGTCGAGGAACATCTGCGTGGCCGAGAAGCCCACGAACAGCGCGAACACGATCGCCAGCGCCGTGCCCTTGAGCAGCGCGAAGATGCCGAGGCTGCCCACGAGGCTGCCGATCACGATGCCGGGCGCGAGGCGCTTGACGATGTCCCAGCGCACCGCGCCGCGCTTGTGGTGCGCGCGCACGCTCGACACCGAGGTGAAGATGATGGTGGCCATCGAGGTCGCGATCGCCATCTTCACCGCGAGGTCGGCCGGCACGCCGCGGTGGCCCATGATGATAGTGATGAACGGCACCATCACCATGCCGCCGCCGATGCCGAGCAGGCCCGCGAGAAAACCGGTGCCGAGGCCGAGGGCGACCAGTTCGGCGATCAGGAGGGGGTCGAGCAGGCTGGTCACGTTCACGCCACGGACTTTCGGGTAAGGCAAGGGCGCCGTGCAACGATGGCAACGGGCCTCGGTTCGAGGGAAAAAGGGAGGGGGGTGGGCCGCAATGCTATCTGAAACGTAGCTGCGGCCCGGCGCGCACGGTCGCGCAGCAGCCAGGATCGGATGTATCGATGTGGATACAGCGTGGGTTCTTGGGGGCGATCCCGCCATGCCGGGGATCGCCGATGTTCGATGCGCACTCAGCGCAACGAAGAGGAATAGGTGTCTGCGAATGGGCGCCAGACTCGCATCCTGAACCGGGGTTCAGGTGGGCGAGGGCAGCAAGACTTCGGGTTCATCTGACGCGAGATGATCACACCCGTCGAGCGATATACCAAGCCCGGCTCCGTAGAGCATTGGAACAAGGACATATAAAGCCCAACGCGCACCGCAGACAGGAACGATTTTACGCCTTCGCGCTGGGGCGGCTCCCGGTTTTTTTGGTGGAATCCCTGCGGCGCGGGCAGGTTTGCATCGAAGTTCTTGCAGTGCGCGCCGATCTCTGCGAATGAGAGAAAGAAAGCGCGCTGATGCTCGGATCAGCTCAGAGCAGATGACCGTCGCCGGCCAGTGCCTGGTCGAGCTTGTGGATCAGTTGCGTGGCCTTCGGATCGACCGCGCCGTCGTCGGCGGGTGCCGCGGCCGGGGCCGTGGTCGGCTCTGCGGGCGGCGCGGCCTTCGCCGTGGCCTCCTGCGCCGCGAGATCGAAGGCCAGGTTCAACGAGGCCAGCACCGCGATGCGATCGCGCGCCTTGACCTTGCCCGCGTCGCGGATCTTGCACATGGCCGCATCCACGCGTTCGACCGCGTCGCGCAGTTGCGCTTCGCCGCCATCGGGACAGCCGAGCAGGTAGCTCTGGCCCATGATCTGAACTTCGATCTGCTTCATGCGGGGGAATCTTCGGAGGGAGGTACGGCCGGCAGCTGCTCGAGCAGCGCATCGAGCCGCGTGCGCGCCGCCGCGAGCCGCGACTTGAGCGCATCGCGCTCGCGCGTCAGCGCATCGACCTGTTCCTGCAGCAGCGCATTCGTGCGCTGCACCTCTTCGTGACGCAAGAGCAGGCGTTCCACGCGCTCGGCGATCTGGTCGATGGGGCTGGAGGCGGGCATGGTGCGCGATTGTAGTTTCCCGTGAAAGCGGCGGTCCTCCGGGGCACCCGCCGCGCCTGGCACGGCATTCTGCGGCCTGCGCGCCGCGCCATCAAACTTCGCTGAGCCGCACGTAGGTGGCGAGCAACGCGCTCTTGGCGGCCACGCCCAGCAGCACCGGATTCGCCGTGCTCTCGATCACCGGCAGCCGCTCGCCCAGGTGCTCGAGGAAGCGCTGCAGCGCCTCGCCCAGGCTGGTGTCGGCCGTGATCGGCGCGATGGCCTGCGACAGCAGGTCCGCCGCGCGCACCTCGGCCGCGGCCGTGCCGAGCGCGGAGAGCGGCACCACGCCGAGGTAGCGCTGCTGCGCATCGACCACGTAGAGGTACTTCACCGGATGCTGCAGGAACAGCCGGCTCATCGCCTCGCGATCGGCCTCGGGGCCGACCACCGTCTGCGCCGGCTGCACCAGGTCGCGGATGTGCAGCGCGCGCAGGCGCAGCTGCTCGTCCTGCTGCTCGCGCCGGCGCAGCGTGATCTCGTACATCGAGCCCGCATTGGCCGAGCGCGCGACGAAATAGGCGATCACGCCGGCCAGCATCAGCGGCAGCATCACCTGGTAGTTGAGCGTCATCTCGAAGATCATGAGGATCGCCATCAGCGGCGCCTGCGTGGCGCCCGCGAGAAAGGCGCCCATGCCCACCACCGCGTAGGCCGAGGGCGCCGACACCGCATGCGGCCACAGCGCCTGCGCGGCATGGCCGAACAGCGCGCCCACCATGCAGCCGAAGAACAGCGCGGGCGTGAACACGCCGCCGACCGCGCCCGAGCCGGCCGTGGCCAGCGTGGCAACCAGCTTGGCCGCCAGCACCATGGCGATCAGGGTCCAGGTCCAGGGCGTGTGCAGCACCGCGTTGACCACGCTGTAACCGTTGCCCCAGACCTCGGGCCAGGGCACCGACACCAGCCCCATCGCGAGCCCGCCGAGCGCGAGCCGCCACGGCAGCGCGCAGGGCAGCCGCGCGAACAGCACCCGGCTGCCCTGCAGCGCGCGCAGGAAGCCCGCGGCCGCGAAGCCCAGCAGCACGCCGAGCAGCGCGAACAGCGGGATCTCGGCGCCATGCAGCTCGGGGAACACCGGCATCTGGTAGGGCGGCTGGTAGCCGGGCAGGGCGCGCATCACGATGTTGGCGACCACCGCCGCGATCAGGATCGGGCCCACGCTCTCCATCACGATCGAGCCCAGCACGATCTCGGCGACGAAGAAGGCGCCCGCGATCGGCGCGTTGTACGCGGCCGTGAGGCCGGCCGCCGCGCCGCAGGCCACCAGCAGCCGCAGCCGCTCGACCGGGAAGCGGAACACCCGGCCCAGCAGCGAGGCGGCCAACGCGGCGAGCTGCACCATCGAGCCCTCGCGGCCGATCGAGCCGCCGGTGCCGATGCTCACGAGCGAGGAGGCGCTGCGCACCAGCGTCTGCGTGACCGGGATGCGGCCGTCGCCGAGCACGATCGCTTCCATGTAGTCGGAGGTGGCGCTGCGCACCGCGACGCGCCTGGCGAGCACGAGCAGGCCGCCGGCCACGAGGCCGCCCGCGGCGGGGAAGGCGATGCGCGCCCACCACGGCAGCGCGCGCGCCATCGCGACCAGGCTGTCGCCGGGGCCGAGCACCAGGTGCTCGAAGCCGCGCAGCGTGGCGCGGAACAGTTCGGTCGCGAGCGTGCCGAGCAGGCCGGCGACGATGGACCACAGCAGCATCGACTGCCAGCCCGAGACGCCGAACAGGCGCTGCAGGGCGGAGCGCAGGCGCAGCAGCGGCGAGGAGCGCAGGGTCATGCGGGGAGTCGGTGATGGCGTCGCATAGCCCGTCGATGTTAGTGCGCGAGGCGCGGCGAACGTCGGGCGCACGCAACTTTCGACTTAAGGCGCGCGGCGCAGCGCCTAGAATCTCGCCCGTTGGTGCCTGCGGCGTGGTTCACGCGCCGCGGTTCAACGGGAAGCAGGAGTGAAGGGACCGGCCGCGCGCCGGCACCGAAGCCGCCTGCGCTGCCCCCGCAACGGTCAAGCAGACGGCGCCGCAAGGTGCCACCCTCTCCACACGAGCCACTGGGCGCCCTGAAACAGGCGCCTGGGAAGGCGGCGAGGGCCGGTCTGCCAGCCCGGATACCGGCCAACAAGGCGGTTCGCGCATGCCCTTCGCTTCGTCGATGCATGCACGAGCCAATGGCGCCCCGGGCGCCGGCGGGGAGGCCGGCAAGGGGCATAGACGTTCGTTCGCTCATTCCATGATTTCCTGCGTTTCCTTCTCGCGCCGTTCGCGCGCTCGCGTTTCTGCGTCCTCCTTGCGCGCGCGCCTGGCCGGCCTGCCGCTGGCCCTGGTGCCGGCCTTCGGTGGCCTGCTGCTGGCCCAGCTGCCATCGGCCGCTTCGGCACAGCAACAGCCCGGCGTGCTCGGCGAGACGGTGGTCACGGCCACCCGCACCGCGCAGCCGCTGTCGGACCTGGTGGCCGATGTCTCGGTGATCGACCGCGAGACCATCGAGCGCAGCGGGGCCGCAAGCGTGGCCGATGTGCTCGCGCGCCAGGCCGGTATCCAGATCGTGAGCAACGGCAGCGTGGGCAACAACACCAGCCTGTTCATCCGTGGCGCCGAAACGCGCTTCACCGCGGTCTATCTCGACGGTGTGCGCATCGATTCGCAAACCACGGGCGGTGCGAACTGGCAGACCATTCCGCTCTCGCAGATCGACCGCATCGAGGTGCTGCGCGGCCCGGCCGCCGCGGTCTACGGCTCCGACGCCATCGGCGGCGTGATCCAGCTGTTCACCAAGCGCGGCGAAGAAGGCGTGTCGCCCTCGATCGGCATTGGCGTCGGCAGCCATGGCCTGTTCCGCACCGAGGCCGCGATCAGCGGCAAGGCCAATGCCTTCGACTATTCGTTCGGCGTGGCGCACGAGGAAAGCCGGGGCTTCAACGTGCAGCCGCTCGAGAAGCGTGCCCCGCTCAAGGACGGCTTCACGAGCCCCGACCGCGACGGCTACAACACCACCTCGGGCAATGTGCGCCTGGGCTGGCAGATCGCGCCCGGCCAACGCATCGAGGCCACTGCGCTGGCGAACGACATGCAGGCGCGCTACGACAACAGGGTCACCGCCAAGAAGCCGCCGGCCTACTACCTCGACGACTTGGGCCGCAACCGGTTGCTGACGGGAGGCCTCACCTGGTCGGCGCAATGGAACGAGGTCTACAGCACGCGGCTGCAGGTGACCGATTCGCAATCGGTCTACAGCACCATGCCTTCGTACTACCGCACCGAGACCCGGCTGCGCGGCTACCTGTTCCAGAACGAGCTGCGCTTCGGGGCGCACCTGGTGACGGCCGCACTCGAACGCCGCGAGGACCGGCTCGAAAACGCGCCCACCAGCGCTACCGACAAGGGGCTGGTGGGCAAGCGCTCGCAGGATGCCGTGGCGCTCGGCTATGGCTTCGTGCAGGGCCCGCATTCGCTGCAGCTCAACGTGCGCCACGACAAGGACAGCGATTTCGGCGGCAAGACCACCGGCAGCGCAGCCTACGGCTTCGCGATCACGCCGAAGCTGCGCGTGACCGCGTCGGCCGGCACCGCCTTCCGCGCCCCCACGCTCTACCAGCGCTTCAGCGAATACGGCAAGCCCGACCTGCAGCCCGAGTCGAGCCGCAACGTCGAGCTCGGCCTCAAGTACACCGATGGCCCGACCAACGCCGGCATCGTGGTCTACCGCAACCAGGTGCGCAACCTGATCGTGTTCGACTCGACCGCCAAGGGCTGCGCCTCGTCCTTCGGCTGCTACGGCAGCACCGCGCGGGCGCGCTACGAGGGCGTGACGCTCTCGGCCGGCCACCGCATCGGCGACGTCACGCTGCGCGCCTCGCTCGACTTCCAGGACCCGCGCGACCTGGCCACCGACAAGCTGCTCGCGCGCCGCGCCAAGCGCTATGCCACGCTGGGCGCCGACTGGCGCCTCGGTGGCTGGACGCTGGGCGCCGAGGTGCAGACCTCGAGCCAGCGCTACGACGACGCGGCCAATACCCTGAAGCTCGGCGGCTACACGCTGCTGAACCTCGTGGCCAGCACGAAGATCGTGCGCGACGTCGACCTGGTCGCGCGCATCGACAATGCGGGCGACAAGGACTACATGCTCGCGCGCGGCTACGCTACCAACGGCCGCAACGCGTACGTCGGATTGAAGTGGACGCCCCAGTAAGCCAACACCTGCCTGATCGCGCGGCGAGCTGCGCCGCCGTGCTCGTGGCCGCGCCCGCCTCCGGGCAGGGCAAGACCACCGTGGCCGCCGCGCTCGCGCGGCTGCACGCGCGCCAGGGCCGGCGCGTGCGCGCCTTCAAGTGCGGGCCCGACTTCCTCGACCCGCACTGGCTGCGGCTGGCCACCGGCGCGCCCGTGCATTCGCTCGACCTGTGGATGACTGGCGAGGCCGACTGCCGCGCACGGTTGCATGCGGCCGCGGCCGAGTCGGACCTGGTGATCGTCGAGGGCGTGATGGGCCTGTTCGACGGCACGCCGAGCGCGGCCGACCTGGCGCAGCGCTTCGGCCTGCCGGTGCTGGCCGTGATCGATGCCCATGCGATGGCCGGCACCTTCGGCGCGCTGGCGCATGGGCTGCAGAGCTTCAGGCCCGGGCTGCCCTGGGCCGGCGTGCTGGCCAATCGTGTGGCCGGCGAGCACCATGCCGACATGCTGCGCGGCGCGCTGCGCGAACCCGCGGACTGGCTCGGCGCCTTGCCGCGCGATGCGGGCTTCTCGCTGCCCGAACGCCACCTGGGCCTGGTGGCGGCGCACGAGCTCGGCGACGCGGCCGAGCGGCTCGACCGCGTGGCCGATGCGCTGGCCGGTACGCCGCTGGGGTCGCTGCAGCTGCCGCAGGTGCGCTTCGAAGCGCCGCCGGCCGGCGAGGTCGCACCGATCGCGCCGCTGCTCGCGGGCCGCACCATCGGCATCGCGCGCGACGCGGCCTTCTCGTTCATCTACCCGGCCAACCTCGACACGCTGAACGCGCTCGGCGCCAGGCTGGTCTTCTTCTCGCCGCTGGCCGGCGAGGCGCTGCCCGACTGCGATGCGCTGTGGCTGCCCGGCGGCTATCCCGAGCTGCATGCCGCCACGCTCGCGCGGCGTTCGGACCTGCGCGCCGCGCTCGCCGCCCATGCGGCCGCAGGCCGGCCGATCTGGGCCGAATGCGGCGGGATGATGGCGCTGTTCGACGAGATCGCGGTGCCCGGCATCGGCGATGGCGACGAAGCTGCGGTGCATGCGCTCTGGGGCCTGCTGCCCGGGCGCGTCACGCTGCAGAAGCGGCTCGCCGGCCTCGGCCCGCAGGCGCTCGCGCTGGGCGCGCACACGCTGCGTGGCCATACCTTCCACTACTCGCGCTGCGAGACGCCGCTGGTGCCGGCCGCCCATTCGCGCCGCCCGCAAGGCACGGCCGGCGGCGAGGCGCTCTATGTGCGCGGCGCCGTGCGCGCGAGCTACTTCCACGCCTGGTTCGCCTCCAGTCCCGAAGCCACCGCGCGGCTGTTCGATGCCGCGCCGCTCGAAACCGGGGCACCGGTTGCCCAGGAGCATCGCGTTGACGCCTGAACACGAATTCATCCTCGGCGGCCAGAAGAGCGGCAAGTCGCGTCGCGCCGAGCAGCGCGCGGCCGACTGGCTCGCGGCCGCGCCGAAGCAGCGTCGCGCGGTGCTGATCGCCACCGCGCAGGCCTACGACGACGAGATGCGCGAGCGCATCGTGCGCCACCAGGCCGACCGCGCCGAGCGCGTGCCCAGCTTGCGCACGATCGAGGAACCGGTCGAGCTGGCGCGCGCCATCGTGACCCAGAGCACGCCCGAATCGCTGGTGCTGGTCGACTGCCTCACGATGTGGCTCACGAACTTGCTGATGCCGCTGCGCGCCGTGGGCGCGCGGCCGGTCTCGCGCACGCCCACCGCGCACATCAACCTGCTGCTGGGCGCGCTGCGCGATGCGCGCGGTCCCGTGGTGCTGGTGGGCAACGAGATCGGCCTGGGCGTGATCCCGCTGGGCCGCGAGACGCGCGCCTTCGTCGATGCGCTGGGCCGGCTCAACCAGGATGTGGCCGGTGTCTGTCACCGCGTCACCTTGATGGCCGCGGGCCTGCCGCTGACCCTGAAGGAGCCGGGCCGATGAAAGGCTTTCTCGCCGCCGCGCTGGCGGCACTGGCACTCGCCACGGGCCTGTGGTCGCCGCCCGCGAGCGCGCTCGCGGTGGTCGACGAGCGCGGCGTGAGCGTCGAGCTGCCGCAGCCGCCGCAGCGCATCGTGACGCTGCTGCCCTCGCTGACGGAATCGGTCTGCGCGCTCGGCGCCTGCGCGCGGCTGGTCGGGGTCGACCGCTATTCGAATTCGCCGGCGCCGGTGCGCGGCCTGCCGCAACTCGGTGGCGGCATCGACCCCAATGTCGAGGCCGTGGTGGCGCTCAAGCCCGACGTGGTGCTGCTCGCCAAGTCCTCGCGCGTGACCGAGCGGCTCGAGGCGCTGGGCCTCAAGGTGCTGGTGCTCGAGCCGAAGAACCATGCCGACGTGCGCCGCGTGCTCGGCAAGCTCGACCAGGTGCTCGGCACCCACGAGGCGCCGGCGGTCTGGCGCGCCATCGATGCGGCGGTGTCGGCCGTGGCGCAGTCGCTGCCGGCCGCCGCGCGCGGCGTGCGCGTGTACTTCGAGGTCAACAGCGGCCCGTATGCGGCCGGCGAATCCTCCTTCATCGGCGAGACGCTGACGCGGCTGGGCGCCAGAAACATCGTGCCCGCGGCGCTCGGCCCCTTTCCCAAGCTCAATCCCGAATACGTGGTGCGCGCCAATCCCGACCTGATCATGGTCAGCGTGCGCAGCGCGCAGGGCCTCGAACAGCGCCCGGGCTGGAGCACCATGCGCGCGGTGCGCGAAGGGCGCATCTGCCGCTTCACGGCCGAGCAGTCCGACGTGCTGGTGCGCCCCGGCCCGCGCATGGACGAGGCGGCACGGCTGATGGCGCAATGCCTGGGCGACAAGGCAGACAAGGGAGGCGCGCGCTGATGCCCGCGGGCCACCTGCGCCGCGTGGTGCTGTTCGGCCTCGCGCTGCTGGTGCTCGGCGCCGCCTTGCTGCTGCTCGGCCTGGGCATCGGCAGCACCGGCTTCGAGAGCTTCCTGTCGGCGCGCCACGATCCGGTGTCGCTGCAGATCGTGTGGGACATCCGGCTGCCGCGCACCCTCGGCGCCTGGCTCGCGGGCGCGCTGCTCGGGCTGGCCGGCGCGGTGGCGCAGGGGCTGTTCCGCAATCCGCTGGCCGATCCCTTCCTGCTCGGCAGCGCCTCGGGCGCCTCGCTGGGCGTGGCGCTGGCGCTGCTGTTCTTCGGCGGCTCGGCCGCCAGCGCGCAGTGGGTGGTGCGGCTGGGCCTCACGGGCGCGGCCTTCCTCGGCTCGATGGCGGCCGTGATGCTCACCTTGCTGCTCGCGCGCGGCGTGCAGCAGACGCTGCGGCTGCTGCTCGCGGGCGTGATCGTGGGCGTGGTGCTGGGCGCGATGAAGGACCTGATCACCATCGCCTCGGCCGACATCCTGCAGGCGATCCAGGGCTTCACGCTCGGCAACACCGGTCTTGTCGGCTGGAGCGCCTGCGCGGTGATGGCGCTGGCCTGCGCGCTGTGCCTGCTGCTGGCCTGGGCGCTGGCGCCGGTGCTCGACGGCCTGGCGCTCGGCGAGGCCACCGCGCGCAGCCTGGGCCTGCCGCTGGGCGCGATGCGCGCCGCGCTGGTGGTGGTGCTGGCGCTGGCCACCGGCGCCGCGGTGGCGCAGACCGGCCTGATCGCCTTCGTCGGCCTGGCCGCGCCGCACCTGGTGCGCTCTGTCGTCAAGACCACGCATGCGCGGCTGATCGTGCTGTCGGCCGCGATGGGCGGGCTGCTGCTGATGGCGGCCGACCTGCTGGCGCGCTGGCTGATCGCGCCGCAGGAGCTGCCCGTGGGCGTGCTCACGGCGGTGCTGGGCGGCAGCTACCTGCTGTGGCTGATGCACCGGCGCACCGCGAGGGGCACGGCCTCATGACGGCCGCCACCGCCCAGGCGCTCGAGGTGCGCGGCGTGAGCGCGGCGCTCGGCGGCACCGAGGTGCTGCACGGCATCGACCTCGCGATCGCGGCCGCGCGCTGGACCAGCATCGTCGGCCCCAACGGCGCCGGCAAGTCGACCCTGCTCAAGGTGCTGGCGGGCCTGCTCGCGCACCGCGGCGAGCTGCGGCTGTTCGGCGAGCCCGCGGCGAAGCTGCCGGCGCGCCAGCGCGCGCGTCGCCTCTCGTGGCTGGGCCAGGGCGTGGCGGGCGAGGGCGCGGCCGACGACCTGCTGGTCTACGACGTCGCGATGCTCGGCCGCCTGCCGCACCAGCGCTGGCTGGCCGCGCCCGACGCCACCGACCGCGCCGCCGTGGAGCGCGCGCTGCGCGCCACCCAGGCCTGGGACTGGCGCGAACGCCCGCTGGGCCAGCTCTCGGGCGGCGAGCGCCAGCGCGTGCTGCTGGCACGCGCGCTCGCGGTCGAGGCCGAGCTGCTGCTGATGGACGAGCCGCTCGCCAACCTCGACCCGCCGCACCAGGCCGACTGGATGCAGACCGTGCGCGCGCTGGTCGCCGCGGGCCATACCGTGGTCAGCGTGCTGCACGAACTGCCCATGGCCCTGGCCGCCGACGAACTCGTGGTGATGGACCGCGGCCGCGTGGTGCACCACGGCGGCAGCAGCGATCCCGCGACGCATGCGGCGCTCGAGCAGGTGTTCGATCACCGGATTCGCGTACATCGCGTGGCCGAGCAATGGATTGCGTTGCCGCGATGAATGCGGGGTCGGACAGCCGTACGCGAAGGGCGCGAAGGTATCGCGAAAGGCGCGAAAGAATTCAAAGAAAATTTTTGGATGTCTTCTTTTGCGTCCTTCGCGAAACCTTCGCGTCCTCTGCGTCCGGCTGCCCGTATTCGAAAGCCTTGAAAGAGACCCACCCATGCAGATAGAAACCCCACCCAGCGAGAAGCCCTACGAGAAGCCCGAAGGCGAACGCCGCGGCATCGTCATCGTCAACACCGGCGACGGCAAGGGCAAGAGCACCGCGGCCTTCGGGCTGGCGCTGCGCGCGCATGGCCGCGGCAAGGCCGTGAAGATCTACCAGTTCATGAAGGTGCCGAGCGCGCGTTTCGGCGAACACCGCATGTTCGAGCAGATCGGCATCCCGATCGAGGGCCTGGGCGACGGCTTCAGCTGGAAGAGCCAGGACCTCGAGCGCTCCGGGCAGCTGGCGCGCGACGGCTGGGAGAAGGCGAAGGCCGCGATCCTCTCGGGCGAGTACTTCCTCGTGGTGCTCGACGAGATCACCTACCCGCTGATCTACGGCTGGCTGCCGCTCGAGGGCGTGCTCGAGACCCTGCGCGCGCGGCCGAAACATGTGCACGTGGCGCTCACGGGCCGCCGCTGCCCGCCCGAGCTCATCGAGCTGGCCGACACCGTGACCGAGATGACGCTGGTCAAGCATGCCTTCAAGGCCGGCATCCCGGCGCAGCGCGGCATCGAGGATTGAGCCGGATGAGCCAGGCGTTCGCGGCCGAGGAGGCGAGGGCGGTCTACCGCGCCATCCACGAGCGGCGCGACATGCGGCATTTCGCGGGCGGCGAGGTCGCGCCCGCGCTGCTGCGCCGGCTGCTCGAGGCGGCCCACCATGCGCCCAGCGTCGGCTTCATGCAGCCCTGGCGCTTCATCCGCATCCGCGACGCGGCCCTGCGCACGCGCCTGCATGCGACGGTCGAGCGCGAACGCGTGCTGACCGCGCGCGCGCTCGGCGAGCGCGAGGACGCCTTCATGCGGCTCAAGGTCGAGGGCCTGCTCGACGCTGCCGAGCTGCTCGCCGTGACGCTGGCCGACGGCCGCGAGCACCATGTGTTCGGCCGCCGCACCCTGCCGCAGATGGACCTGGCCTCCGCGGCCTGCGCGATCCAGAACCTCTGGCTGGCCGCGCGCGCCGAGGGGCTGGGCATGGGCTGGGTCTCGCTGTTCGATCCGGCCGAGGTGGCGGCGCTGCTGGGCCTGCCGGCTGGCGCCGAGATCATCGCGCTGCTGTGCCTCGGGCCGGTGCATGGCTTCTACGAGGAGCCGATGCTGCAGCGCGAGCGCTGGGCGCGGCGCGCGCCGCTGTCGTCGCTGGTGTTCGACGAGGCCTGGGGCCGGCCCGCGGACCTGTTCGATCCCGATCCTTCTTCGCCTGACCTGGAGTCCGCCTGATGCTGGCCTTCGATACCGTCCTGTTCGAGCTCGCGCGCCTGTTCCTCTGGCCGGTGACGCTGGGCGTGCTGCTGTCCTTCGTCTATGCCGTGTGGTGCCTCGGTGCCTTCGGCGTCGAATACCTGCAGCGGCGCCGCGACCCGTCGCGCGCGCTGGTGCTGGCGCCGCATGCGCAGGCCAGCCAGGAGCAGATGGAGCTGGCCGTGCTCAAGGAGCTCGAGGGCGTGCGGCTGTGCAGCCGCGTGGCGCCGATGCTGGGCCTGATCGCCACCATGATCCCGATGGGCCCCGCGCTGGTGGCCGTGGCCTCGGGCGAGTCGCAGGGCGTGGCGCAGAGCCTCGCGCCGGCCTTCGCGAGCGTGATCGTCGCGCTGGCCTCGGCCTCGATCGCCTTCGTGGTCTACACCGTGCGCCGGCGCTGGCTGATGCGCGAGCTGGTGATGCTGCTCGACGCACGGGATCGGCTTTCATGACCAAGCGGCAGTTCTCCATCCTGAGCAGCCTGGACGGCGACGACGACGATCCGGTGCTCTCGACCATCAACCTGATCGACGTCTTCATGGTCGTGATCGGCATGCTGATGATCGCGGTCATCAACAACCCGATGAACCCCTTCGCGCAGGACAAGGTCACGGTGATCCGCAACGAGGGCCAGCCGAACATGGAGATCGTGACGCGCGAGGGCCGCAAGATCACGCGCTTCAAGGCCAGCGGCGCGACCGGCGAGGGCGACGGCGAACGCGCGGGCACGGCCTGGCGCCTCAAGGACGGGACCATGGTCTACGTGCCGGCCGACGCGGTGCCGGTGCAGGGCGGCAAGTGAGCCTGCCGCGGCGCTGGGTCGCGCTGTGGCTGCTGGCGTGGCTGGTGGCGGTGCCGGCCTGGGCGCAGCAACAGGCAGCTGGCCCGGTCGTTGTGCTCGCGACTTCGCTGGTGTCGCCCGCGCGCGTGGCGCGGCTGCAGGCCGCGGCGCAGCAGGCCGGGCTGCCGTTGCAGGTGCTGTCGGCCACGCGGGACTCGCCCGAGGCCCTGTCGGCCGCGCTCGAGGGCGCGCGGCTGCTGGTGATCGATGCGCCGCACCTGAGCGTGGCGCAGGCCGCGGCGGCGCGCTTCGGCGACGCGATCGCGCGCAGCGCGGCGCCCTATGTGCTGGTCGGCGAGTTCGCGCTGGTCGCCCGGGGCCAGCTCACGGCCGCGCCGCCGCTCGCGGCCGAGCGTGGCGTCGATGCGGCCTGGGCGCAGCGGCTGCGCGCCTACTGGCGCTTCGCGGGCGGCGCGAATCTCTCGGCGTCGATGCAGGCGCTCGCCAGGGTCGGCGTGTCCGAGGGCCTGCCCGAACCCGTGGCGACGCCGCTCGCGGGCTTCTATCACCCGGGATGGCCGCGCATCGAAACAAGCATCGAGGCGGTCGAACAGTTGCCCGGCACGAACGGCACGGTGGCGATCGCGGTCAATGCCGCCACCGTGACCGGCGAGGACACGGCCTGGCTCGACGCGATGATCGCCGCGCTCGCGCAGCGCGGCCTGCGCGCCTATGCCTTCTACGGTCCGCGCCAGCAGAAGGACCTCTACACGCGCATGACCCAGGCCGAGGGTGGCCGCCGCGTGGCCGACCTGATCGTGAATGCCGCGCTGGTCTTCACGCCCAACGAGCGCAAGGCCGAGTTCGAGCGCATCGGCGTGCCGGTGCTGCAGACCCTGCCGTCGCTGGCCATGGATGCGGCGCAGTGGGCGCAGAGCAAGGACGGCCTGGCTCAGTCCGACATCGCCGCCTACTACAGCCCGAGCGAACTCGCCGGCATGACCGACCCGATGCTCGTGAGCGCGCGCGATGCCGCGAGCGGCAGCCTGCAGCCGCTGCCCGCGCAGATCGAGGCGGTCGCCGACAAGGCCGCCGCGCTGCTGCGGCTGCAGCGCACCAGCGCGGACCAGCGCCGGGTCGCGATGCTGGTCTACAACTACCCGCCGGGCGAGGCCAACTTCGGCGCCTCCTTCCTCAACGTGCCGCGCAGCGTGAGCCGCATGATCGCGGCCATGCAATCGGCCGGCTACCGGACCGAGGCGCCCGCGCCCGAGACGCTGATCGCGCAGGTGCAGGCCACGCTCAAGGCGTCCTACCCGGCGCCGGGACCCGACGAACTGCAGCCGCTGCTCGCGCAGGGCCTGGCCGACACGCTGCCGCTCGCGCGCTACCTCGCATGGTTCCGCGCGCTGCCCGTCGAAACGCAGCAGCGCATCGAGGCCTATTGGGGCGCGCCCGAAAGCTCGACCCAGCTGCGCACGGTGGACGGCGCGCCGGCCTTCGTGATTCCGCGCGTGCGCTTCGGCAAGGTGGTGGTGCTGCGCCAGCCGCCGCGCTTCGAACCCGGCACGGCGGTGAAGGACAAGGCGCAGCAGGTCTACCACCGCTCGGCGGTGCCGCTGGGCCATGCCTACCTCGCCACCTACCTCTGGCTGCGCACGCAGTTCGGCGCCTCGGCCGTGGTGCACGTGGGCACGCACGGCACGGTCGAATGGTCGGCCGGCAAGGAGCGCGGGCTGTCGGTGCAGGACGATCCGCTGCTGGTGCTCGGCGACCTGCCCAACATCTATCCCTATGTGATGGACAACCTCGGCGAGGCCACCACCGCCAAGCGCCGCGGCCGCGCGACGATGGTCAGCCATTCGACGCCGATGTTCTCGCCGGCCGGCTTGCGCCCGGGCCTC
Organism: Variovorax sp. GW821-FHT09B01; assembly: GCF_059418345.1. NCBI lineage: Bacteria > Pseudomonadati > Pseudomonadota > Betaproteobacteria > Burkholderiales > Comamonadaceae > Variovorax > Variovorax sp. GW821-FHT09B01. The sequence goes on from NZ_JBWKPQ010000002.1 coordinate 211,132, forward strand.
ACGCAGATGCACGAGCGCATGCACGACTGGGAGACGCTCGCCCCCGGCCCGGTCAAGGCCGCGCTCGAACGGCAACTGCTGGCCGACTTCGTGGCCCAGCGCTACGACCGCGACTTGGCCTGGACCGCCGCGCGCATCCGCGCCGACTTCGCGGGCTTCGTGGCGGTGCTGCATCCTTACCTCGACGAACTCGCGCAGACCGCGCAGCCGCTGGGCCTCGCGACCTTCGGCGAGGCGCCCGATGCCCGGCGTCGGCGCGCCACGCTGCTGCAGATCGTCGGCAAGCCGCTCGCGACCGCGCTCGGCGAGGACCTCGACGAGACCTTCCTGCGCGAGCCGGCCGACATGGCCGATTCGCCGCTGGGGCGTTGGGTGGCGAGGGTGCTCGACGATGCCGACTTCGACGGTGCAACCACCGCGCCCGCGCAGGCCGAGACCCTGCGCGCGCTGGCCACGCGCGTGCGCCAGCTCGACGCGACGCTGGCGCACAACGAGGAGATCGAGGGCCTGCTGACGGCCCTCGACGGCCGCTATCTGCGCGCCAGCTATGGCGGCGATCCGGTGCGCAATCCCGACAGCCTGCCGACCGGGCGCAACCTCTACGGCTTCGATCCCAGCCGCGTGCCCACGCGCGCGGCCTGGGACACCGGCGTGGCCGCCATGGACGCCTGGATCGCGGCCTACGCGCAGTCCCACGGCGGCAAGGCGCCCGAGAAGATCGCGTTCACGCTCTGGGCCGGCGAAGCCTCGCGCCATCAGGGCGTGCTCGAGAGCCAGGCCTTCCACGCGCTGGGCGTGCGGCCGCGCTGGGACGAGGCGGGGCGCATGAACGGCATCGAGGTGCTGCCCGCCTCGGCCTTGAAGCGGCCGCGCATCGACGTGCTGGTCAGCGTGACGGGCTCGTACCGCGACCAGTTCCCGCACGTGATGCGCTGGCTCGACGAAGCGGTGCGGCAGGTGGCGGCGCTGCGCGAGCCCGCGGGCGCCAACGCGGTCGCGCGCCACAGCGAGGCGCTGGCGCGGCGGCTGCGGGGCGAGGGCGCGTCGGAGGCGGAGGCCACGCGCTGGTCGACCGCGCGCGTGTTCTCGAACGAGCAGGGCAGCTACGGCGCCGGGCTCGAGGAGGCCGCGCTCGCGAGCGAGCTCTGGCGCTCGCAACGCCGCGGCGGCGGCGACGCGCAGATGGCGGGCCTGTTCATCGACCGCATGGGCCATGCCTATGGCCAGGGCCTCGAGGGTGCCGCGCGGCCCGGTGCCTTCGCGGGCAATCTCGCGCAGGTCGACGCGGCGCTGATGGCGCGCAGCTCCAACCTCTATGGCGTGCTGACCAACGACGATCCGTTCCAGTACCTCGGCGGCATCGCGCAGGCGGTGCGCCATCTCACGGGCAAGGACCCGGCGCTCTATGTGCAGAACCTGCGCGACACCGGCGCGGTGCGCACCGACACCGCCGCCGGCGCGATCGCGCGCGAGATGCAGACGCGCTACCTGCACCCGCAATGGATCGCGGCGCAGCAGGCCGAGGGCTACAGCGGCGCGCTGCAGGTGCTGAAGACCGCGCAGTTCCTCTGGGGCTGGCAGGTGACCGCGCCGGCCACGGTGCGGCCCGACCAGTGGCAGTCGCTGCACGACACCTATGTGCGCGACCGCGAGCGGCTCGGCACGCGCGCCTGGCTCGAGGGCGCGAACCGCGCGGCCTACGCGCAGACGCTGGAACGCATGCTCGATGCGGTGCGCCTGAACTACTGGTCGCCCGATGCCGCGACGCGGCGCGAGCTCGCGCAGGCCTATTCGCAGGCGGCGCAGGCCAGCGGGCTGCGCGAGCGCAACGTGGCGGTGGAGCGCTTCGCGGGCGCGGCGATGAACGCGCCGCCGAAGCCGGTCGTGGTGCCGGTGGAGGTGCAGGGCGCCACGGCCCCCGCGACGCAGGCCGAGTCGCCGGCACCGAGTGAAAGCCGACAAGGCGAGGCGGCCGCGACCCAGCCCGTGCGCGGCCTGCGGCTCGAACCGCAGCCCGAGACCGTGCCCGCGCCGCGCAGCGCCTCGGTGGTGCGCACGCTCTGGGCGCTGTTCGGCATGGCGGCGCTGTTCGCGCTCGGCGCGCTGACCCAGTGGCACCGGCACCGCCGGCCGCGGCCCGTTCACTGATTCGGGACAATCGCGCCATGCCGGCCATCGATTTCACCGCTCCCGTGCTGGCCATGCTGGCCGCGATGTGGATCGCGCTCGCGGTCGACCTCTGGCTCGGCGAGCCGCCCGCGCGCTGGCATCCGGTGGTGTGGATCGGGCGCTACCTGGGCTGGGCCGGCGCGCGCATCGCGCCGCCGTTCGGCGCGGCCTCCGGCCAGGCAGGGCGCGCCTTCGTGCTCGGCGCCATCGCCTGGTGCACGGGGGCGCTGGCCGTGCTCGCGATCGCCGTCGCGCTGCAGGCGGTGCTGCAGAACGCGCTGCCGGCCTGGGCCTTCGCGCTGCTGCTGGGCCTGCTGCTCAAGCCGCTGTTCGCCTGGCGCATGCTGCGCGACGAGGTGCTCGCGGTCGAGGCCGCGCTCGGCGAATCGCTGGAGGCGGGCCGGGCGCGGCTCGCGCGCCTCGTGAGCCGCGATGTCTCGCTGCTCGGCGAGCGCGAGGTGCGCGAGAGCGCGATCGAATCGCTGGCCGAGAACCTCAACGATTCGCTGGTCGCGCCGGTGTTCTGGTTCCTGCTGTTGGGCCTGCCGGGCGCGGCGCTCTACCGCTTCGCCAACACGGCCGATGCGATGTGGGGCTACCGCGGCGAGCGCGGCGGCCGCGACTGGACCTGGGCCGGCAAATGGGCCGCGCGCGCCGACGACCTGCTGTCGTGGCTGCCCGCGCGGCTCACGGTGCTGTTGCTGGCAATGGCGGCCGGGCGCTGGCCGCGCGGCCTCGCGCGCGAGGCGCGCCGCACGCCGTCGCCCAACAGCGGCTGGCCGATGGCCGCGATGGCGCTGCTGCTCGGCGTGCGGCTGGCCAAGCCCGCGGTCTATGCGCTCAACGCCGAGGGCCGGGCCGCAATGCCCGCCGACACCGCGCGTGCGGCCCGCTTCGGTCAGCGCGCCGTGCTGCTGCTGGCGCTGGCCGCCTGGCTGCCGGTCGTTCTGCTGTTCATGGGGGCGCGATGAGCGAGCTCGACTTCACCCCGACCCATGGCGGCCCCGATGCGCTCGGCGCGCCCGCGCACGATTTCTCGACCAATGCCAATGCCTGCGGCCCGTGCCCCGAGGCGCTGGCGCGGGTGCGCGCGGCCGATGCGACGCGCTACCCCGATCCGGCCTACACGGCCTTGCGCGCGCGGCTCGCGGCGCTGCATGGCGTGGCGCCCTGGCGCATCGTGATCGCGGCCGGCGCGAGCGAGTTCATCCGTCGCATCACCGCCTGGGTGGCGCGGGAGGATCGCGGCGCGCACGGCGAGGTCGTGCTGCCGGCCACCTCCTATGGCGACTACGCGGCCGCCGCGCGCGCCTGGGGCCTGCAGGTGGTGCGTGCGCCGCAGGCGGCGCGGCGGCCGCGGCTCGCGTGGTGCTGCGATCCGTCGGCGCCGCAGGGGCAGGCGCAGCCCGGCCTGGCCGCGTCGATCGCCGCGCTGCCCGAGGGCGTGCCCTTCGTGCTCGACCGCGCCTACGAACCGTTGCGGCTCGAAGGCGAACTCGCGCTGGCGCCCGCGCGGCTCGACCGGCTCTGGCAGATGTGGTCGCCCAACAAGGCGCTGGGCATGACGGGCGTGCGCGCGGCCTATGCGATCGCGCCGGCCGACGCGCAGGAGGCGGTGGGCGCGCTGCTGCGCCTGGGCGCTTCCTGGCCCGTGGGCGCGCATGGCGTGGCGATGCTGTCGGCCTGGGCCGAGCCCGCGGTGCAGGCCTGGGTGCGCGACAGCCTGGCCACGCTGCGCGAATGGAAGGCCGCGCAGCTCGCGCTGTGCGCGCGCATGGGCTGGCAGAGCACGCCCAGCGTGGCGAACTACCACCTCGCGCAGCCGATGGCGACCGACTTCGCGGGCCTGCTGGCCGGTTTGCGCGCCGAGGGCATCAAGCTGCGCGACTGCGCGTCCTTCGGCCTGCCGGGCCAGGTGCGCATGGGCGTGCTGCCTCCCGCGAGCCAGACCGCGCTGCACGCCGCATGGCAGCGCCTGGCGGGTGCAAACTAGCCGGCAAGAACGACCACGAGGACCTCTTCCATGCTCTACGCCATCACCACGCTCTTTCTCTGCCAGCTCGCCGGCGAACTGCTGGTGCAGTGGCTGAGCTTGCCGGTGCCCGGTCCGCTGCTCGGCATGCTGTTCCTGTTCGCCGGCCTGCTGTGGCGCGGCGGCGTGCCCGAGAGCCTGGGCGAGACCTCGGGCCATCTGCTGCGCAACCTGATGCTGCTGTTCATCCCGGCCGTGACCGGCGTGATGCTGCACTTTGAGCGCGTGGGCCGCGAGTGGCTGCCGTTCCTGGCCGCGGGCATCCTGGGCGCGGCCTTCACCATGACCGTGACCGCGCTCACCCTGCGCTGGATGATCCGCATCACCGGCAAGGACGCCCAATGAGCGCGCCCGCGAAGCTGTCCGAGATCTGGGTCTTCCTGGCCCAGTCGCCGCTGCTGTGGCTCGCGCTCACGCTGCTGGCCTACCTGGGCGCGCTGTGGCTGCACCGGCGCAGCGGGGCCAATCCGGTGGTCAATCCGGTGCTGGTGTCGGTGATCGTGATCGTCGCCGTGCTGCTGGCGACGCGCACGCCCTACGACACCTACTTCGAGGGCGCGAAGTTCGTGCACTTCCTGATCGGGCCGGCCACGGTGGCGCTGGCGGTGCCGCTCTACAGCCAGGTGGCGCGGCTGCGCCGGCTGTGGCTGCCGATCGGCGTGGCGCTGCTCGCGGGCTCGGTGGCGGCCATCGTGTCGGCCGTGGGCATCGCCTGGGCGCTCGGCGGTTCGCACGAGCTGCTGATGTCGCTGGCGCCGAAGTCGGCCACCATGCCGATCGCGATGGGCGTGTCGGAAAAGATCGGCGGCCTGCCGTCGCTGTCGGCGGTCGCGGCCGCCATCACCGGCATCGCGGGCGCGATCATGGCCACGGGCCTCTTGAACCTGCTGCGCATCGAGGAGCCCGCGGTGCGCGGCTTCGCGGTCGGCATCACGGCGCACGGCATCGGCACCGCGCGCGCGATCCAGGTCAACGAGACCGCGGGCGCGTTCTCGGCGCTCGCGATGGGGCTCAACGGCATCGCGACGGCCTTGCTGGTGCCGCTGGTGGTGCGCTGGCTCGGGGCCTGAGGCCCCGCCTTCAGTCCGCCGACCGCTCCTGCAGCACCAGCGAGATCTCGACCGCGCCCCCGCCCGGCGGCGAGGCCACGCCGACCGTGGTGCGCGCGGGCAGCGGCTGGTCGGGGAACACCTGGCGCAGCAGTTCGCTCGCGGCATTCATCACCCGCACATGCTGCGTGAAGCCGGGCCCGGTCTGCAGGTAGCCGGTGAGGGCGACGATCTTCTGCACGCGGTCGAGGCCGCCGAGCTCGGTGCGCGCGGCACGCAGCAGCGCGATGGCGGCGGCGACCGCGGCCCGTTCGCCGAGCGCGATGCCCGCGTCGCTGTCGTCGATAGTGCCCGCGATCACCGCGCCGTTCTCGCGCCCGACCACGCCGCTCGAATGCAGCAGCTCGCCGGCGCGCGCGAAGCTCGCATAGCGGCCCGCGGGGCGCGCGGCGGGCGAGGCATCGTGGCCCGCCTGGGCGGCGAGCGCCTCCAGGCGCCGGTCGGCATCAGTCATGCGGCACCTCGTCCATCGCCTGCGCGTCGCCGCGCAGCCAGCAGCCTTCGGCGGCATCGGCCTGCGCGGGCAGCCGCACCTGGATCGCCGAGGGCGAGCCCATGGCCTCGCCCTGGCGCACCGTGACCAGCGTGCCGTCGGCGCCGACCAGCGCCATCTCGCGCAGGCCCCAGGCCAGCGCGGCGGCGGCGATGCCGGTGGCCGCGTCCTCGGGATAGCCGGAGGAACGCGGGAACTGGCGCGCGCTGACCTCGGTGCCCTGCACGTCGGCGTTCGATGCGAAGGGATAGAGCCCGGTCGAGCCGAGCCGGTCGCACAGCGCCTCGACGCGCGCGAAGTCGGGCCGCAGGCCGTGCAGCAGTTCGGGGCTCTCGAGCCGCACCAGCGTCTTCACGCGGCTGGTGGCGGCGTTGAGCACGGGCGCGACGATCTGCACCAGGTCGATGCCCAGGCACTGCGCGATCTCGCGCACCAGGGCCGCGTCGACCACGGCGATGCTGGCGCTGGGCTGGCTGATCTCGACCGCGCCGTCGACGAAGCGGCCGTGCACCGTGCCGCTGAGCGTCTGCACCGCGATCGGTTCGCCGCTCCAGCGGCCGCGCTCGTGCAGCAGCCACAGCGCGCCGAGCGTGGCATGGCCGCACATCTCCATCTCGTGGCGCGGCACGAAGTAGCGCATGCGCAGGCGGTGCCGGGCGGCATCGTCGGGCGCGAGCACGAACACCGACTCGTGCCCGCTCTCGCGGGTGCGGGCCTGCATGTCCTCGGTGGACATCGCATCGGCATCGAGCCAGACCGGGGCCGGGTTGCCGCCGGCGCGGGTGCCGGGGCGGGCGAAGACGCGAACGAGCTGCATGGTCATGATTCAGTCCGCCTTCGCGTTGACGGAACGCGCGATGCCGCCCCACAGCGCGATGTCGGCGCGCACGCGCTGGCCGAACTGCTCGGGCGACCAGCTCGCGGGCGAGACGCCCTTGGCCATCATGTCGGCGCGCAGGTTGCGGTCCTGCAGCGCCTTGTCGAGCGCCGAGCGCAGCCGCTCCACCACCGGCCTGGGCGTGGCCGCGGGCGCCATCAGCCCGTACCAGAGCTCGGGCTTGAAGTCCTTGATGCCCGCGGCCTCGAAGCTCGGCAGCTCGGGAAACACCGCCGAGGGCTGGCTGATCGCGAGCGCGCGCATGCGGCCGGCGCGCACCTGGGGCGCGAGCGCGGTGGGGTTGTCGAACAGCGCCTGGATCTGGCCGGCCATCAGGTCGGTCTGCGCGGGCGCCGCGCCGCGGTAGGGAATGTGGGTCATCTCGATGCCGGTGCGCTGCTTGAACAGCTCGCCCGCGAGGTGGCTCGCGGTGCCGTTGCCGATGCTGCCGTAGTTGAGCGTGCCGGGCCTGGCCTTGGCGTCGCGGATGAAGTCGGCGAGGTTCTTCGCGGGCAGCGTGGGTGCCACCACCAGCACGAAGGGCGTGGTGCCCAGCGTGCCCACGGGCGCGAGATCGGCCAGCGGGTCGTAGGGCAGCTTGGGGTAGACGGCCTGGGCCGAGGCGATGGTCGTGGTGGTGGCGGCCACCAGCGTGTAGCCGTCGGGCGCGGCCTTGGAGGCATAGCCGGTGCCCACCGTGCCGCCGGCGCCCGCGCGGTTGTCGATGATCACCGGCACGCCGAGCTCGGCCTGCAGCCTGACCTGCACCGCGCGGAAGATCACGTCGGTGCCGCCGCCGGCCGGGAAGGGCACGACGATGGTGATCGGCTTGGCGGGATAGGTGTCGGCGGCGGCCGCGGCACCGCAGGCGGCGGCGAGCAGGGCGGCGGCGGCCATCAGGGCGAGGCGCCGTGGCGGGCGGAGGCTGGCGATCATGGAGGTCCTTGGCGGAACGGGTGGAGGGGAGGCCCTAGTCTTCCTGCCGACTCCCCTCCGCGTGCCTCCGCTCGCGACGTGCGCGCGCACGAATGCGACATCGGCCGCGCGATTGACCACACAATCGGCCCCATGCCGTCCCCAGCCGCCCCATCCGGACCGCGCATCTCCGCGTTCTCCGACCGCCTGGCCCACAAGGCGACGCCGGTGGCGAGCACGCTCGACGGCTACGCCACCACGCCGCATGCGCACGATTGCGACATGCTGTTCGTGCCGCTGGCGGGTCGCTTCGACGTGATCGATCCGCGCGGCGACGCGCTGCAATCCTCGCCCGGCCACTTCCTCTGGTTCGCGGCCGGCGCCGCCCATGCCACCAGCGCGATGACGCTGCGCCAGACGCACCTCGCGGTCTATGTCGACTCGGAGTTCTGGGACACAGCGCTGCGCGCGCACGGCATCGCGAAGCCGGCCCAGGGCCTGCGCGCGGGCAGCGGCGCGCTCAACCTGCTGTCGCACCGGTTGCTCGAGATGGCCGGCGCGCCCTCCGCACCCGAACCCTCGATGGCGCACGTGGCCCATTGCGGCGCGCTGGTGATGGAGGCGGCGCGGCTCATGGCCAACCCGCTGGTGCATCCCGACGGCCGCGGCACGCCCGGCGCGGTGATCGCCGCGCTGCTGGCCAGCGACATCGAGGCCGAGCTCGCGGCGGCGCTGCCGCTCGAGGCCTTCGCGGTGCGGCACCGGCTCTCGCGCCGGCAGGTCGAGCGGCTGTTCCGCGCGGCCTATGGGCTGTCGCCGCTCGAATTCCAGCAGCAGCGGCGCCTCGAGCGCGCGCGCCATCTGCTGCAGAGCACCGACGAATCGGTGCTGTCGGTGGCGCAGCAGGTCGGCTGGGCCTCGGGCGCCTATCTCACGCGCATGCTGGGCAAGGCCTGGGCGACGACGGCCGGCGAGCTGCGCGCGCGGCGGCCGCCGGCTTAGAAGAAACAGTCGAGGGTCGGGAAGCGGTCCGTGCCCTCGATGCAATCCCACAGGTAGATCGCGAAGCCGGGGTCGCCGGTCCACAGCGAATAGCGCAGGTGGCCGTGTTCCGCCAGCTCGGCCTCGGTCTGCGCGATGCCGTGCATGGCGAAGGCGCGCGCCCGGTCCAGCCAGGCGGCGTCGCCGAAGCGGCGGTACAGCTTGAGGAAGGCATAGCCGTTGCCGCCGGTGCCGTGGCACAGGTTCGAGCCCTTGTTCAGCGGGCCGGCCTGCCAGGTGGTCTCGCCGGCGGCGAGCAGCAGCTCGTCGAGCGTGTCGCCCGGAAAGTCCGCGAGGCAGATCACGAAGCCCGGCGCGCCATGGCACATCTGCACCAGCTTCGGCCGCGAGGCATCGGGCAGCGGGAACAGGCGCGGGCGCCAGTTCGCCTGCGCGCCCTCGCGGTCGGCGGTGCGCTGCACGGTGTTGGCGATGCAGTCGCGCCAGGCGTTCCATTCGGCGTCGTCGAGCAGGTGGCGGCCATGGATCAGCGGCACCGCGGTGGCGACGAAGCCGTGCACCGCGTCGATGTAGGTCGAGCGCTGGCCATAGAGCTGCTGGGTCCAGAAGTGGCAGCCGAAGTCCTCGGACCATTCGAGCTGCGACCACAGCCGCCGCGCGGTGTCGCGGTAGATATGAGCCCAGCGTTGCTCGCCGGTGCGCTCGTGCATGAACAGCGCCGCGAGCATGGTGCCGGGCGTGCCCCACATCAGTTCGAGGGTTGGGTCGTCGAGGTGGCCGCAGCACAGCCGAGCGAGTTCGTCGGCGATGGCGGCCGAGGGCTGGAGCCGGTGCTCGAGCAGCCGGATGCCGGTGTCGCCCATCAGGTAGGCCGCGAAGCCGGCGTCGGCGGGACGACCCATGGCCGCGCGGTTGGCGGCGATCAGGCCCGGCACGACCGGCGCGTAGTCGCGCGCCAGCCGCGCGGCGCCGCGGCCCTGCAGGTGGTGCAGTGCCCAGATCACGCCGCTGGCGCCCCAGTACAGCAGGTACTGCGGGTCGGGATTCGACGCATCGCTCGGATGCATGGGCCACAGCCCTTCGGGCGTGAAGCGCGCCTCGGTGTCGCGCACGATGCGCTCGATGGCTTCGCGCGCGCGGCCCTCGTCCCAGGCGTCGGCCCGCAGGGGCTCGTGGCGCTCGGGCGAGAACAGCATGGCGCTCAGCGCCGCTGCAACCGCGGCGTCTTCGCGAACAGCTCGGCGGCCCAGTCCACGAAGGCGCGGACCTTGGCGCTCAGGTGGCGGTTGGGCGGGTAGACCACGTGGATCGGCAGCGGGTCGCGGTGCCAGTCGGACAGCACCTCGATCAGTTCGCCGCTCTCGAGGTGCGGCTCGGCCATGAAGGTGATGCACTGCGAGATGCCGAAGCCGCCGAGCACGGCCGCCATGTGGGCGTTGCTCTCGTTGACCGACACCCGGTAGGGGCCGTTGAGCTCGATGTGCTCGTCGCCCTTCTTGAACTCGTGCGGGTAGACGCGCCGCGTGGTGCCCGAGAAGTAGCTCACCACGTGGTGCCGCTTCTCGATGTCGTTCGGATGCTGCGGCGCACCATAGCGCTTGATGTAGGCCGGCGAGGCCACGGTCACGAAGTGCAGGGTGCCGATGCGCCGCGCCACCAGCGACTGGTCGGCGAGGTCGCCGGCGCGGATCACGCAGTCGACGTTGTCGCTGATCAGGTCCACCGTGCGGTCGCTGACCCCGAGGTCGACCTGGATCTCGGGGTAGCGGTCGCAGAAGGTGGCCAGGGCCGGCAGGATCACCAGCCGCGCAACCGAGGTGCCGACGTCGATGCGCAGCCGGCCCGTGGGGCTGGACTGCGCATTCGTCATGCTGGCTTCCATGTCGTCGAAGTCGTTGAGCAGCCGCGCCGCCCGTTCGAAGTACGCGGCGCCGTCCGGCGTGACCGTCACCCGGCGGGTGGTACGGTTCAGCAACTTCACGCGCAGCCGCGATTCCAGGGCCTGGATCTGCTTGGTGACGGTGCCCTTGGGCAGGGCGAGCGAGTCCGCCGCGCGGGTGAAGGTGCCGGCTTCCACGACGCGGACGAAGATCCGCATGGCCTGGATCTGATCCATCGAATGCCTGTTCTTGAGACCCGGCCCTCGCCGGGGGGTGCGGATTCTCACACAAGGTCATAACCCTTTGGTGACCCGGTCCGATTGTTCGTAGTTTGGAAACAGAGTAGGGCTTGCATCCCTGTTTAACGCGACAGTCGGCGCCTTATATTTCAACCATCGCCCATTTCCCGAGGTCGTCCCCATGTCACCCCGTCCATCGTCCCGCTCCGCCGAAGCAGTCGCGCTCGCCGCGGTGCAAGGCGCGGAAGCCGATCTGTCGATCGAGCTGCCCGGCCGCGATCCGGTGGGCGCCCGTGTCTACGGCCAGCGCCCCAAGGGAGAAACCGTGCCGCTGGTGCTGCACTTCCATGGCGGCACCTTCATCTGCGGCGGGCTCGACAATGGCCGCAACGTGGCGCGCCTCCTGGCCGGCGCCGGCGCGGTGGTGGTCTCGCTCGACTACCCGCTGGCCCCCGAGTCGCCGTTTCCCGAGCCGATCGAGGTCGGCTACGCGGCGCTCGAGTGGCTCTACAAGCAGCGCGTCAAGCTCGGCGGCCGCGGCGCCCAGGTCTACCTGGCCGGCGAGGAAGCCGGCGGCAACCTGGCGGCGGCGGTGGCGCTGATCTCGCGCGACCGCGCCCATCCGCCGCTGGCGGGCCAGATCCTGCTGTCGCCGATGCTCGATCCCTGCGCCGGCACCGCGTCGCTGCGCAAGGCGACCAACGATTCGCCCGAATGCCGCTGGGCCACGGGCTGGGAGAAGTACCTGAGCTGCCCGTCGAACGCCACGCACCCCTATGCGGTGCCCAGCGGTTCGCTGCGCCTCTCGTCGCTGGCCCCGGCGCTGGTGCTGGTGGGCGAGGACGACGCGATGCGCGACGAGGCGCTGACCTTCGCGGGCCGGCTGCGCTCGGCCGGCATCGAGGTCACGAGCGCGGTGCTGAGCAACGCGGCCGAATGGCCCAAGGCGCTCTACGACGCCGAGTGCATGGGCTGCAAGGTCTGCGAGGCGACCGTGCAGCAGCACTTCCGCGAATTCTTTGCGGCGACCACACCGCCCCAAGGGGCGACACCGAAGCCCAGTTAGCCAGCGACGTCAGCCAGATAGCCAGCCGCTAGCGCGGTGAGGTCGGTCGCCAACGCGGCGACGGCCCCGCCGATACGGCCGAGCCACCGGGGGCACCCGGTGCGGCCGGCCTTTTTCCGAAATCTCCGTTTTTCTTGGTGCGAGGGCGCCAGGACGGACTGTTGCATCCCGAAAAGTCATCCGAGTCATTTGAGTCATCTGAGAGAAGGACGAATCACCATGTCGAACAACAAGCCAACGTTTTCCTCCGCGGCCCGCAAGGGCCTGTGGCCCGCCGTGACCGGCGTCACCGCCTTGCTGGCGGTGGCCGCCGCGGTGCTGGGCATGCACAGCTTCAAGGCCGAGGCCAACGCGCCGGCCGCGGGCGCGCCGCAAGCCATCCCGGTCTCGGTCGCCGCGGTGGCGCCGAGCGAGATCAACGCCTGGGACGAGTTCTCGGGCCGCCTCGAAGCGGTCGAACGCGTCGACGTGCGCTCCCGCGTCGCGGGTGCCGTGCAGTCGCTGCACTTCCGCGAAGGCGCGCTGGTCAAGCAGGGCGACCTGCTGGTGACCATCGATCCCGCGCCGTACGCGGCCGAGGTCGAGCGCGCCGAGGCGCAGGTGGCGTCGGCGCAGGCCCGCCAGTCCTTCAGCCGCAGCGAGCAGGAGCGCGCCAAGCGCCTGTGGGACGAGCAGGCGATCGCCCAGCGCGAATACGACGAGCGCGTGAACGCCGGCCGCGAAGCCGAAGCCAACCTGCGCGCGGCCCAGGCCTCGCTGCAGTCGGCACGCCTGAACCTGGGCTACACCCAGGTGCGGGCCCCGGTCTCGGGCCGCATCGGCAAGATCGAGGTCACGGTGGGCAACCTGGTGGCGGCCGGTCCCGGCGCCCCGGTGCTGACCACGCTGGTCTCGGTGAGCCCGATCTACGCGAGCTTCGATGCCGACGAGCAGGTGATCACGCGGGCCCTGAAGGACCTGCCGACCGGCTCCAGCGCCCGCGGCCAGATCGAATCGATCCCGGTGCAGATGGGCACGGCCGGCCTGGACGGCACGCCCTTCGTCGGCAAGCTGCAGCTGATCGACAACCAGGTCGACGCCCGCAGCGGCACGGTGCGCGTGCGCGCCTCCTTCGACAACAAGGATGGCGCCCTGATCCCCGGCCAGTTCGCCCGCATCCGCATGGGCCAGGCCCGCAACGACACCGCGCTGCTGGTCAGCGAACGCGCCATCGGCACCGACCAGAACAAGAAGTTCGTGATGGTCGTGGGCGAGGACAACAAGGCGGTCTACCGCGAAGTCGCGCTCGGCGCCTCGATCAACGGCCTGCGCGTCGTGAGCAAGGGCCTGAAGGCGGGCGACCGCGTGGTGGTCAACGGCCTGCAGCACATCCGCCCGGGTGCGCTGGTGGCGCCGCAGACCGTGACCATGGACGCCAAGGCCGACGGCAAGGCGCAACAACCGACGGAACAAGTGGCGCAGGCCGCGAAGTCCTGAACGACACCGGGCCCCGCGCGCCAGCCTGACCACAGGCCGGCGCGCCGGGAAACCCGGGACACCGACAACGGCGACAGCGGCACCGGCCGGCTCGCCAGCGTTACTCGAAGTTCCTTGATGGGAGCCACCTGGATGCCGCTCGTCTTTTTCGAAGCGGCGTGGATCGCGCTGTCCGCGCGATGGAGCCAACGAAATGAATCTCTCTAAATTCTTCATCGACCGGCCGATCTTTGCCGGCGTGCTGTCGCTCTTGATGCTGATAGCCGGCCTGATCGCGTTGCGCGGTCTGCCGATCTCCGAGTACCCGGAAGTCGCACCTCCCTCGGTGGTGGTGCGCGCCCAGTACCCGGGTGCCAACCCGAAGGTGATCGCCGAGACCGTGGCGACCCCGCTGGAGGAGCAGATCAACGGCGTCGAGGGCATGCTCTACATGGGCAGCCAGGCGACCACCGACGGCGTGCTGACACTCACCGTCACGTTCCGCCTCGGCACCGATCCCGACAAGGCACAGCAGCTGGTGCAGAACCGCGTCTCGCAAGCCGAGCCGCGCCTGCCCGAGGAAGTGCGCCGGCTCGGCATCACCACGGTGAAGAGCGCGCCCGACCTCACGATGGTGGTCCACCTCGTGTCGCCCAACGGCCGTTACGACATCAACTACCTGCGCAACTACGCGGTGCTGAACGTGAAGGACCCGCTGGCGCGCATCGAAGGCGTGGGCCAGGTCCAGATCTTCGGTGGCGGCGACTACTCGATGCGCGTCTGGCTCGACCCGCAGAAGGTGGCGCAGCGCGGCCTCTCGGCCTCCGACGTGGTGGCCGCGATCCGCGGCCAGAACGTGCAGGCCGCGGCCGGCGTGGTCGGCGCTTCGCCGGGCCTGTCGGGCGTGGACATGCAGCTCTCGATCAATGCGCAAGGGCGCCTGCAGAGCGAGGAAGAGTTCGGCGACATCATCGTCAAGAGCGGCACCGACGGCGCCGTCACGCGCCTTCGCGACATCGGCCGCCTCGAGATGGGCGCCGCCGACTACTCGCTGCGCTCGCTGCTGAACAACGACCCGGCCGTCGGCATGGGCGTGTTCCAGGCCCCGGGCTCGAACGCGCTCGACATCTCGGCGAACGTCCGCAAGACCATGGCCGAGCTCAACAAGAACATGCCGGAAGGCCTGGAATACCGCATCGCCTACGACCCGACGCAGTTCGTGCGCGCGTCCATCGAATCGGTGATCCACACGCTGCTCGAAGCCATCATGCTGGTGGTGCTGGTCGTGATCCTGTTCCTGCAGACCTGGCGCGCGTCGATCATTCCGCTGCTGGCCGTGCCGGTGTCGGTGATCGGTACCTTCGCCGTGCTGCACGTGCTCGGCTTCTCGATCAACGCGCTGAGCCTGTTCGGGCTGGTGCTGGCGATCGGCATCGTGGTGGACGACGCCATCGTGGTGGTGGAGAACGTCGAGCGCAACATCGAGGCGGGGCTCACGCCGCGCGAGGCGACCTACCGCGCGATGCGCGAGGTGTCCGGGCCCATCATCGCGATCGCGCTGGTGCTGGTGGCCGTGTTCGTGCCGCTGGCCTTCATCAGCGGCCTCACGGGCCAGTTCTACCGCCAGTTCGCCGTGACCATCGCGATCTCGACCGTGATCTCGGCGATCAACTCGCTGACCCTGTCGCCCGCGCTCGCCGCCTTGCTGCTGCGCGGCCATGACCAGCCCAAGGACGCGCTGACGCGCGGCATGGACCGGGCCTTCGGCTGGCTGTTCCGCGGCTTCAACCGGTTCTTCCATCGCGGCTCCGAGGCCTACAGCGGCGGCGTCAAGCGCGTGATCTCGCGCAAGACGCTGATGCTGGTGATCTACCTCGCGCTGGTCGGCGTGACCTTCGGCCTGTTCAAGGCCGTGCCCAGCGGCTTCGTGCCGGCGCAGGACAAGCAGTACCTGATCGGTTTCGCGCAGCTGCCCGACGGCGCCACGCTCGACCGCACCGACGAAGTGATCCAGCGCATGGGCGAGATCATGAAGAAGAACCCGAACGTGGAAGACGCCATCGCCTTCCCGGGCCTGTCGATCAACGGCTTCACCAACAGCTCGAACTCGGGCATCGTGTTCGCCACGCTCAAGCCCTTCGACCAGCGCAAGCGCGCCGACCAGAGCGGCGGCGCGGTGGCGGGCCAGCTCAACGGCGCCTTCTCGAGCATCCAGGACGCGTTCATCGTGATGTTCCCGCCGCCGCCGGTGGCGGGCCTGGGCACCACGGGCGGCTTCAAGCTGCAGATCGAGGACCGCGCCTCGGTCGGCTACGACCAGATGGACGTGGCGGTCAAGGCCTTCATGGCCAAGGCCTATGCCGCGCCCGAGCTCACGGGCATGTTCACGAGCTGGCAGGTCAACGTGCCGCAGCTGTACGCCGACATCGACCGCACCAAGGCGCGCCAGCTCGGCGTGCCGGTGACGGACATCTTCGACACGATGCAGATCTACCTCGGTAGCCTGTACGCCAACGACTTCAACAAGTTCGGCCGCACGTACTCCGTGCGCGTCCAGGCCGATGCGCCTTACCGCGCCCGTGCCGAAGACGTGGGCCTGCTGAAGGTGCGCTCGACCTCGGGCGAGATGGTGCCGCTGGCCGCGCTGATGAAGGTCAACTCGACCTTCGGTCCGGAACGCGCCATGCGCTACAACGGCTACCTGGCGGCCGACATCAACGGCGGCCCGGCCCCCGGCTATTCGTCGGGCCAGGCGCAGGACGCGATCACCAAGATCGCGGCCGAGACGCTGCCCAAGGGCGTGAGCTTCGAGTGGACCGAGCTGACCTACCAGGAAATCCTGGCCGGCAACTCCGCCTTCCTGGTGTTCCCGCTGGCGATCCTGCTGGTGTTCCTGGTGCTGGCCGCTCAATACGAGAGCCTGACGCTGCCGATCGCGATCATCCTGATCGTGCCGATGGGCATCATGGCCGCGATGGCGGGCGTGTGGATCTCGGGAGGCGACAACAACGTCTTCACGCAGATCGGGCTGATCGTGCTGGTGGGGCTCAGTGCGAAGAACGCGATCCTGATCGTGGAGTTCGCACGCGAGCTCGAGTTCGCGGGACGCACGCCGATCCAGGCCGCGATCGAAGCCAGCCGGCTGCGTTTGCGCCCGATCCTGATGACCTCGCTGGCCTTCGTCATGGGCGTGCTGCCCCTGGTGCTGTCGACCGGCGCGGGCTCGGAGATGCGCAAGGCGATGGGCGTGGCGGTGTTCGCCGGGATGATCGGCGTGACGGCCTTCGGCCTGTTCCTGACGCCGGTGTTCTACGTGCTGATGCGCCGCATCGCGGGCAACCGGCCGTTGAAGCTGCACGGCGAGGTGCCGCATGGCGAGGACTTCGTGTCGGCCGACCATCCGGCCTCGGGCGGCTCGCACGGCGGATCGGGCGGTGGCCACGGTGGCGGCCTGCATCCGGTGCCGGCCTCGCCGCGGACCTCGCATGAATGACGAACGAACCACAGAACAAGAAGGAAGCTCGATCATGAACTTCAAGCTCTCATCCCTCTCGGCGCCGCTGCGCGCGGCCGTGCTGCCCCTGGTGGCGGCCCTGGCCCTGGCCGGCTGCGCGAGCGTGCCCTCGGGCCTGCCCGAGACCCCCTCGGCGGCCCAGTTCAAGGAGCAGGGCGCCACGCCGCCCGCCGGCTGGACCCGCGCCGTGCCCTCCGAGGGCGCCGCGCGCGGCCCCTGGTGGCAGGCTTTCAACGACCCGGTCCTCGACGAGCTGATCGCCAAGGCCGACGTCAACAACAACAACATCCAGGGCGCGGCGGCGCGGCTGGCCGAGGCGCGCGCCATCGCGCGCAGCGTCAACGCCGACCGGCTGCCGCAGGTGGGCCTGAGCGCCGGCGCCAACCGCGGTGCCGGCCTCGACAAGGCCACGGCCAGCACCTCGCCGGCCACCATGACCAATGCCGGTGCCACCTTCTCGTACGAGCTCGACCTGTTCGGCCGCCTCTCGCGCGCCAGCGACGCGGCACGGCTCGACGCGGCCGGCCGCGAGGCGCTGCTGCAGAGCACGCGGCTGGCGGTGCAGGCCGAGGTGGCGCAGACCTATCTCACGCTGCGCGCCCTCGATGCCGAGCGCGTGCTGGTGCGCGAGCAGGTCGAGGCCTACCGCGACACGCTGCGCCTGTCGCAGCGCCGCCAGCAGGCCGGCGACATCGCCGAGCTCGACGTGGCGCGCGTGCAGACCGAGGTCTCGTCGACCGAGTCGGATGCGCTGGCGATCGATCGCCAGCGGGCCCAGGTCGAGCATGCGCTCGCGGTGCTGGTGGGCGATTCGGCCTCGAGCTTCGGCGTGCGGCCGGCCGACTGGACCACCGCGCTGCCCGCGATCCCGCCCGGCGTGCCGGCCACGGTGCTGACGCGCCGGCCCGATGTGTCGGCCGCGCAGAACGCGGTGTTCGCGGCCCAGTCGCGCGTGGGCGTGGCGCAGGCCGCGTGGTTCCCGGACATCTCGCTGACCGGCGCGGCCGGCTATGCCTCGCCCGAGGTCGGCGACCTGTTCAAGTGGTCGGCCCGCTCGTGGGGCGTGGGCGCGCTGCTGTCGCTGCCGATCTTCGACGGCGGCCGCCGCGAGGCCGGGCTGCAGAGCGCCAACGCGCAGCTCGACGGCGCGCTGGCCAGCTACCGCAACCAGGTGCTGGTGGCCTTCCAGGAGGTCGAGGACCAGCTGTCGTCGATCCGCATCCTGCAGGAGCAGTCGGGCGTGCAGGCCACGGCCGTGGCCTCGGCCGCGCGCGCGACCAGCCTGTCGGACACGCGCTACCGCAACGGCTACATCAGCCAGCTCGACCTGCTCGACGCGCGCCGCAGCGAACTGCGCAACCGGCGCCAGGCGCTGCAGGTGAAGTCGGCGCAGTACCAGGCGGCCGTGGGGCTGATCCGCGCGATCGGCGGCGGCTGGGAAGTGCCGGGCGCGGTGGCCTCCTCGGGCGGCGGCAGCCCGCGCGGTCCGAAGAGCTGAGCGCTCTTCGCGTCGTCCTTACGCGCCCCGCTTCGGCCAGCGGTGGCGCGTGCCGCCCGAACGGCGGTCGGCCTTCTCGGGCACCATGCCCTGGGCGCTGAGCGCGCCGCCGCGCTGCTCGAGCCGCTGCAGGCACTGCAGCAGGATCTCGATGTGCGCGGGTTCCATGCCCTCGAGCAGGCCGGTGTTGAGGTCGGCGATGCGCGGGAACAGCTCGTCGTAGAGCTGCCGGCCCGCGGGGCTCAGCCGCACATGCACCTCGCGCCGGTCCTCGGCGTCGCGGCGCCGTTCCACCAGCTGTTTCTCGACCAGGCTGCGCAGCCCGCGCGAGGTGCGCACGCGGTCCAGGTTCAATTGCTCCGACAGTGCCGAGGGCGTGATCTCGCCGGTCTGCGCGAGCGTGCCGATCATTCCCCATTCGCGGCGCGTGATGCCGAAGCCGCCCTCGACCAGCCGCGTGGCCATGCCGGCACCGGCGCGCGCCGCGCGCGAGAGCCGGTAGAGCAGCAGGTCGTCGAGGGAGCGGGGCGCGAGCAGCGCGGCCGCGTCGGGAAAGGCTTGCAGGGAAGAAGAACTCACGGAGGGCGCGGGATGTGGCGGCGCCGCCGCGGCGCCCGATGATGGATTAGATCAACTATTTGTTACCTGCATATAAACAGCGTAACAAAAGCCGGCCACCAGCCGCCGGCGTGAGGAGATCCCCCCGTGCCCTTTTTTCCCTCCCGGCGACGACTCGCCGCCTGCTGCCTCGCGCTCGCGATCGGCGGTGTCCTGGCGCCCGCGCAGGCGCAGAACCTCGAGAGCCCGCTCACGCTGGTCGTCGGCTATGCGCCCGGCGGCAGCACCGACCGCATCGCGCGGCTGATCGCCGAGCGGCTCGGCCCCAAGCTCGGCGTGGCGGTCACGGTCGAGAACCGCGCGGGCGAGGGCGGCCGGCTCGCGGCCAAGCAGCTGCGGCGCGCACCCGCGACCGAGAACGTGCTGATGCTCGGCAACCCGGCCGTGATGGTGGTGGCGCCGCTGGTGTTCAAGGACGCGGGCTACGACCCCGACAAGGACTTCGTGCCCGTCACCCAGGTCAGCAGCTACGACTTCGCGCTGGCCGTGGGGCAGAAGCTGCAGCTCGACCGCGCCATGTTCCTCGTGGGCCGGCTCTGGGCCCATCCCGAGGAGGCGATCTTCGGCGTGCCGGCCACCGGCAGCCTGCCGCACTTCTTTGGCCTGATGGTCGGCGATGCGCTGAGCGTGCAGCCGCAGATCAAGGGCTATGGCGGCTCGGCGCCGCTGGCCGCCGACCTGACCGGCGGCTCGCTGCCGATCGCCATCGACACGCTGGACTCGCTCTATGCGCAGCACGTGGCCGGCAAGATCCGCATCCTGGCCGTGTCGGGCAAGAAGCGCGCGAGCTTCGCGCCCTCGCTGCCGACCTTCCGCGAGGCCGGCATGAAGATCGATGCCGACGGCTGGAACACCTTCTTCGCGCCGAGCAGCATGCCGCCGGCCAAGGTGCAGCTGCTGGCCGCGAAGATCCGCGAGGTGATGCAGGACCCGGGGCTGCAGAAGGCGGCCGATGCGCTCTACATCACGCCGGTGGTCAGCAGCAATGCCGAGACGGTGCAGATGCTCAAGGCCTACCGGCAGCAGTGGGAGCCGGTGGTGCGGCGCTCGGGCTTCGCGCCTTGAGTGTTGGCACTCAGGCGTCCGGATCGGACGGCCGCGCGGCGCTGATCTTCTGCAGCTCCGCCACGCCCATCACCAGCGCATTCGAGTAGCTGGCCTCGGCGCGCGCCGCGCGGCGGTAGACGCGGTAATCGAGCACGTCGGCCTCGCCGCTGTCCAGCGCCTCGAGCAGGACCCAGTGGAAGCGGTCCGGTTCGGGTTCTTCGACGGTGAGGGCCAGGTCGTTGAGGGCGGGCATGGGGCAGGGTCGCGGGGCGCTGTGACGGAGAAGCCGTGTATACGGAGGATTCGCCGAACCGGATGCAACCTGTGGGTTCACCAGGCCGGTTGCGTGACGGAAGCCGCATTCCGGCGTTGCGTTTCGGGCACCCGTGCGCCCTCAACGACAATCCCGCCATGAATTTCCAGGCAGCGGCGGCGCCGGCGAGCGCGCGAGAGCACACCGGCGGGGCGCGTTGCGTGATGGTGCTGGGCACGACCAGCGGAGCCGGCAAGAGCTGGATCGCGACCGCGCTGTGCCGCTGGTACGCGCGCCAGGGCCTCAAGGTGGCGCCCTACAAGGCGCAGAACATGAGCAACAACGCGCGCGTGGTCGAGGGCGGCGAAATCGGTAGTGCCCAGTACTTCCAGGCGCTCGCGGCCCGGGCGCGGCCCGAGGTGCGCATGAACCCGCTGCTGCTCAAGCCCGAGCGCGACACCCACAGCCAGGTGGTGCTGATGGGGCAGGTCGACGAGACCCTGTCGGCGCTGCCGTGGCGCGGGCGCAGCGAGCGCGTGTGGCCGCAGCTCGCGCGTGCGCTCGACGAACTGCGCGCCGAGAACGACGTGGTCGTGATCGAGGGTGCCGGCTCGCCGGCCGAGATCAACCTGATGGCCAGCGACATCGTCAACCTGCGCATCGCGCGGCATGCCCGGGCGCGCTGCCTGCTGGCCACCGACATCGACCGCGGCGGCGCCTTCGCCCATCTCTACGGCACCTGGGCGCTGCTGCCCGAGGCCGACCGCGCGCTGCTCGCGGGTTTCGTGCTCAACAAGTTCAGGGGCGATGCCTCGTTGCTCGCGCCCGCGCCCGAGCAGCTGCGCGAGATGACCGGCGTGCCCGTGGTCGCGACCCTGCCGATGTGGTGGCAGCACGGCCTGCCCGAGGAGGACGGCGTGTTCGACGACCGCAGCCGATCCTCGGGCGCGGTGACGCGCACCGTCGCCGTCATCGCCTATCCGCGCATCAGCAACCTCGACGAGTTCCAGCCGCTGAAGAACGTGCCCGGCGTGCGTCTGGTCTGGGCCCGCGCCCCGGCCGACGTGGCCGGCGCCGACTGGATCGTGCTGCCCGGCTCCAAGCACACCAGCGGCGACCTGGCCTGGCTGCGCGCGCAGGGGCTCGACCGCGCGGTGGCCGAGCATGCGGCGCGCGGCGGCGCGGTGCTCGGCGTCTGCGGCGGACTGCAGATGCTCGGCGAGGCGCTGGTCGATCCGCACGGCATCGACGGCAACGCGCCCGGGCTGGGCCTGCTGCCGCTGGTGACGGTGTTCGAGCGCGACAAGACCGTGCGCCGCCGCGAGGCCGCCTTCGGCACGCTGGCGGGCGCCTGGGCCGCGCTGTCGAACGTGGCGGTGGCCGGCTACGAGATCCACCACGGCCAGACCGCGGCCCATCCGCAGATGGCCGGCGACGGCGGCGCGGTGATGCCCGAGGGGCTGGCCTGGCAGAACGCGCGCGGCAACGTGCTCGGCCTCTATCTGCACGGACTGTTCGAGGACCCCGCGGCGCTGCAGGCGCTGTTCGGCGTCGCGGCGCCCACGCTCGACGCCACCTTCGACGGCCTGGCCGACTTCATCGACAACCACTTCGACGCCGGCGTGCTCGCCGGCCTGATCGCATGACCCACGACGACCTTCTTCCCGCGGTGCCCGACATCGCCGACGCCGCGCTCGCGGCCCGGCTGCAGGCCGCGCTCGACAACAAGACCAAGCCGCTGGGCGCGCTCGGCCGGCTCGAGGCGCTGGCGCTGCGCCTGGGCACGATCCTCGGCACCGAGTCGCCGACGCTCGAGGCGCCGCAGATGCTGGTCTGTGCGGCCGACCACGGGCTGGCGGCGCGCGGCGTCTCGGCCTATCCGAGCGACGTGACCTGGCAGATGGTCGAGAACTTCCTGGCCGGCGGCGCGGCCGTCAGCGTGCTCGCGCGCCAGCACGGCCTGGCGCTGACCGTGGCCGACTGCGGCGTGCGGCGCGACTTCCAGCCGCGGCCCGGCCTGGTGCAGCGGCGCATCGCGGCCGGCACCGCCGATGCCTCGGCTGGCCCGGCGATGAGCGCCGCGCAGTGCGCGCAGGCCATCGCCAACGGCCGCGAGATCGTGCGCGCGCTGCCGGGCAATGCGCTGCTGCTCGGCGAGATGGGCATCGGCAACAGCTCGGCCGCCGCGCTGCTGCTGGCGCGCCTGGCCGATATCGACATCGACCGCTGCACCGGCGCCGGCACCGGGCTCGACGCCGACGGACTGGCGCGCAAGCGCGCCGTGCTGCGCGAGGTGCTGGCACTGCATGCGGATGCCACCGCGCCGCTCGACGCGCTGGCCGCGCTCGGGGGCTTCGAGATCGCGACCCTGGTCGGCGCGGTGCTGCAGGCGGCCGAGGAACGGCGCGTGATCGTGCTCGATGGCTTCATCGCGAGCGCCGCCGTGCTGGTGGCGCAGGCGCTGCGCCCGCATGTGGCGCAGCGCTGCGTGGCGGCCCACGTCTCGGCCGAACCGGGCCATGCGCTGCTGCTCGAGCGGCTGCAGCTCGAGCCGCTGCTGAACCTGGGCCTGCGCCTGGGCGAGGGCTCGGGCGGCGCGCTGGCCTGGCCGCTGCTCGAATCGGCCTGCCGCATCGTGCGCGAGATGGCGAGCTTCGAATCGGCCGGCGTCTCGCGCAAGGACGCCTGAGATCGATGACCGGCCTGCGGCACTTCCTGCTCGCGCTGCAGTTCTTCACCCGCGTGCCGGTCACGGGCCGGCTCGCGGCCTGGGTCGGCTACAGCCCGCAGATGCTGCGCGCGAGCGCGGCGCACCTGCCGGGCATCGGCTGGCTGGCCGGCGGCGTGGCGGCGCTGGTGTTCGTGGGCGTGGCGATGGGCCTGCCAGGCCTGGCGGGCGCGTTCGCGGCGGCGGTGCTGAGCACGGTCGCGACCATGATGCTGACCGGCGCCTTCCACGAGGATGGGCTGGCCGACGTGGCCGACGGCCTGGGCGGTTCGGCCGACCGTGCGCGGGCGCTCGAGATCATGAAGGACTCGCGCATCGGTGCCTTCGGCGCGATCGCGCTGGTGCTGGCGCTGGGCCTCAAGTGCGCGCTGATCGCGGTGCTGGCTGGCGGCGGGTTGCACGCGGTGGCCGCGGCCATCGTCGGCGCTCATGTGCTGTCGCGGCTCGCGCCGCTCGCCTTGATCCGCTGGTTGCCCTATGTGGGCGACAGCGGCGCGAGCAAGGCCAAGCCGCTGGCCGATGCGATCAGCGGCGGCGCGCTCGCGATCGGCGTGCTGTGGACGCTGCCCGCGCTGGCGCTGCTCGCGCTGTCGCACGGCGCGGCCCATGCGCTGGCGGCGCTGCTCGCGGCGGCGTTGGCGGCGCTGTGGATGGCGCGGCTCTTCCGGCGCCGGCTGCAGGGCTTCACGGGAGACGGGCTCGGCGCCACGCAGCAGGTCTGCGAGATCGCGATCTACCTCGCATTGGCGTGGCGGGCATGAGCATGCGCAGGCTCTGGCTGCTGCGGCATGCGCCGGTGATCGCCGAGGCGGGCCTGTGCTACGGCGCGAGCGACCTCGAGGCCGAGGCCGAGGCCACGCACGCGGCCGCCGAGCGCATCGCGCGCGAACTGCCGCCGGGGCTCGCCGTGCTGTCGTCGCCGCTGCGGCGCTGCGCCGCGCTGGCCGGCGCGATCGCCGCGCTGCGGCCCGACCTCGCCGTGCAACACGATGCGCGCATCGCCGAGATGGATTTCGGCGCTTGGGAAGGGCAGTCCTGGTCGGCCATCGCGCGCGCCGAACTCGATGCCTGGACCGCCGACTTCGCCGACACCCGAGCCGGCGTGCATGGCGAGAGCGTGCGTGCCTTCATGGCGCGCGTGGCCGGCGCCTACGACGAATGGCGAGCCGGGCAGGGCGATGCGCTGTGGGTCGCGCATGCGGGTGTGCTGCGTGCCGTGTCGCTGCTGCACGCCGGTACGCGCTGTCCGCGCGATGCCACCGAGTGGCCGTCGACGCCGCTGCCCTTCGGCGGCTGGCAGGTGGTCGAGCTCCGGTCGGCCTGATGCAGGCTCAGCGCTTGGGCGCGGGCGTCTTCGGCTTGTAGTCGCAGTAGGTCGACACCGCGCAGTCCCAGCAGCGCGGCGTGCGCGCCACGCAGACATAACGCCCGTGCAGGATCAGCCAGTGGTGCGCATGCAGCCGGTATTCGAGCGGCACGCGTTTCTCGAGCTTGAGCTCGACCTCCAACGGGTTTTTGCCCGGCGCCAGCCCTGTGCGGTTGCCGAGGCGGAAGATGTGGGTGTCGACCGCGATCGTGGCTTCGCCGAAAGCCACGTTGAGCACCACGTTGGCGGTCTTGCGGCCCACGCCGGGCAGGGCCTCGAGCTCGGCGCGCGTGCGCGGCACCTCGCCGCCGTGCTGCTCGACCAGCATGCGGCAGGCCTCGATCAGGTGCTTGGCCTTGCTGCGGTACAGGCCGATGGTCTTGATGTAGCCCTCCAGGCCCTCGACGCCGAGGTCGAGGATCGCCTGCGGCGTGTTGGCCACGGGGAACAACTTGCGCGTCGCCTTGTTCACGCCCACGTCGGTGGCCTGCGCCGACAGCAGCACGGCGGCCAGCAGCTCGAAGGGCGTGTCGTATTCGAGTTCGGTCTCGGGCGTGGGGTTGGCGGCCTGCAGGACGGCGAAGAAGGGCGCGATGTTTTCTTTTTTCATGGGGCGACGGAAAGGCAGGCGCAATATATCGCTGAAACGGGAATGACCTACGCAACTTAATTTCCCGCGGCTTTCGCCACAATGGCGGCCAGAAAGTGAGACTGACCATGCAATTCGCCTCCCGCCTCGACAACGTCGAAACCTCCGCCATCCGCGAACTCTTCAAGCTGCTGGGCAAGCCCGGCATCATCAGCTTCGCGGGCGGCTTCCCCGACAGCGCGATGTTCGACGTCGAGGGCCTCAAGGAGGCGAGCCAGAAGGCACTCACCGAGGAGGCCGGCGGCGCGCTGCAGTACGGCGCCACCGAAGGCTATGAGCCGCTGCGCGCCCAGCTCAGCGCCTTCATGAAGACCAAGGGCGTCGAGGTCGACCCCAGCGGCCTGATCGTTACCACCGGCAGCCAGCAGGCGCTCGACCTGCTGGGCAAGACCATGATTTCGCCCGGCGACAAGGTGATCGTCGAGGGCCCGACCTTCCTCGCCACCATCCAGTGCTTCCGCCTCTACGGCGCACAGCTCATCAGCGCGCCGATCGACGCCAACGGCGTGAAGACCGACGAGCTCGAGAAGCTAATCGCCGAGCACAAGCCCAAGTTCGTCTACCTGATCCCCACCTTCGGCAATCCCAGCGGCGCGATGCTGAGCCTGGAGCGCCGCAAGAAGGTGCTCGAGCTGGCCGTCAAGTACCAGACGCTGATCGTCGAGGACGATCCCTATGGCGACCTGTACTTCGGCGAGGCGCCGCCCCCGTCGATCATGGCCCTGAGCAAGGACGTGCCCGGCAGCCGCGAGCTGCTGGCCCATTGCGGCAGCCTCAGCAAGGTGCTGAGCCCGGGCCTGCGCATCGGCTGGATGATCGCGCCGGCCGAACTGCTGGCCAAGGCCACCATGTGCAAGCAGTTCAGCGACGCCCACACCAGCACCTTCTCGCAAGCCACCGCGGCCCAGTACCTCAAGAGCGGTCGCATGCCGGCCACGCTGGCGCATGTGCGCGAGGTCTACGGCCAGCGCGCCAAGGCCATGGGCCAGGCGCTGCAGCGCGAACTCGGCGACGCGGTGAGCTTCACCCAGCCCAATGGCGGCCTGTTCTTCTGGGCCCGTCTCACGGGCGCCAACGGCAAGCTGGCCAACGCCAACGAACTCGCCAAGCGCGCGATCGAGAAGCTGGTTGCCTTCGTGCCCGGCGCGCCGTTCTATGCCGAGAACCCCGACGTGGCGACCCTGCGCCTGAGCTTCGCGACCGCCGACGTGGCGAAGATCGAAGAGGGCGTCAAGCGCCTCGGCCAGGCGCTGTAGAGCCGGCTGTCAGGGCGAGCGGTGCAGCCGGGGCGCCGCGAGCAGCGCCAGGTTGTCCGCAATGGCCGCATCCACGTTCGGATAGCGGCCTTTCATCTTCGAGAGCGTCATGATGGTCTGCAGCGCCTTCAGGTCCTTGACCGAGGGCGCGACCTTGATCTGCGCGATGGCCGCGGTGGGATTGCCGCCGTTGATCAATGCCATCACCTTGCTTGCCCAGTCGTTCGCGCGCGCCATGTCTTTCACCTGCTTTCCGTTGAGCCGCCGACTGTACACAGTGGCGCGGCGGGGCATTGGTTACCATCACCCATGAGAAAAACCTTCCAGCTTCAGGTCGAGGGCAAGCACCCCGACCGCCTCCTCGAAGCCATCAAGCACGAAATCCGCAAGTACATCAAGCGCGAGCGCGGCCATGCACTGCCAGCCGGCGCCGATTTCTGGGACTTCGATTGCCGCTTCGGCAGCACCGCCGACAACGCCGAGACCATCCACCTGTCGGCCATCACCGCCAGCATCGACCACGTGGTGGCCGAGGGCGGCAAGCAGTTCTACCTCGAGATCCTCGCGAAGCCGGCCACGCGCAAGGCGCGGCCTGCGGGCGAGGCCGCCCCGTCCGACGCTGAATAGTCCTACGGGTATCGAGCGCGCATGGAGGCAAGGCCCTCCTGGCGCCCGGTGGTAGAAAACCGGTTCGACGGGCGATGACCGGCATCGCCTTCCCCCTCCACGGTCGACACGGGGCATTGCATGATCAAGACGGCGGCGAAGTCATTCCTGGGAGCACTCGGCTACACCATGCAGCGAACGTCGACCGCGCAGGCGGCGCGCGCCGATATCGACGCCGGCCTGGCCGAGATCGGCGCGAAGACGCTGCGGATCGATCAGCTCGAAGCCACCCTTGCCGACGGCGCGATGCGGTTGGCATCGCTCGAGCGGGATCTCGCCCACGCCCACGGCGGCCTGGAATCCCTGGGCCTGCGGGCGCCGTTCACCTGTCCTGCGTGCGGCGGCCATGAGGCGCTCAAGATGTTCAAGCACTACCACGGCGACCTGGTCAAGTGCTCGGGCTGCAAGGCGCAACTGATGTGGCCGCTGCCGTCCAACGAGGAACTGGCGGCCATCTATGGCGCCCGAAACGCCTTCACCGACATCGGCGACGACGATGTGGCACGCTACCGGGCTGATCCGTCGGACAAGGCCAACCATGCCCGGCACATTGCCCGCATCCTCGAGCGATTCGGCCAGCCCGGCGATGCCACCGTGATCGAGGTCGGCTGCATGCACGGTCTGGTCATGCTGGAGCTCGGAAAGCTCGGGTACGACTGCATCGGCGTCGACCCCTCGCCCGAAGGGATCGCGTTTCTCAACGCCAATGGAGGGCGCGGCTATTGCGGCACCCTGTCCGATGCGGCCCTGTCCCTGCCGCGCGCGAACGCGGTGGTGAGCTTTCACGCACTCGAGCACATGCCCGATCCCTATGCGGCGCTGCGGCGCATCCATGACCTGCTGCTGCCGGGCGGCGTGCTCGACATCGCGGTGCCCTGCTGGGGTGGACTGGTCGCGCAGCGACGGCTCGACCGATGGAAGTGGTTCGCGCCGCCGTTCCATCTCCACTACTTCACCGAGGAGGCCTTGCTGCCCTTCCTCGCGTCGATCGGCTTCGAGGTGCGCGAGCTCACCGGCGTGACCGGGGAACACGAGGTCGACGAGCTGTCCGATGCCTTCGGCCTGAAGGAGGCATTGCCGCCCGCCGAACGGCTGGCGGCGATGGACCTGATGCGCAAGCTGCGGCTGGGCGAAGCCCTGGAGGTGACGGCCGTGCGCGTCACTCCCGCCGCCTAGGTCATCGGGCCAGCGCCTGCGCCAGCCGCAGGCCGTGCCGCTGCTCCACCTCCTGCAGCGAACGCGCGATCGACGGGTGCAGCCGCACCCCGTCCCTCGATTGCGCCTCCCGACGCTTCAACCCGCCTTCGCCCGGCAGCCGCACCGGCTTCGCCGGGTCGATGGGCGCATTGCCGCGGCAGCGTTCGGCGACCTCGTCCATTTGCCGCAGGAAGGCCGCCTTGCCGCCGAAGGCATGCAGGTCGTGCAGCGTGAGGTGCACGGTCGCGCCCCAGCCCTCGGGCGGGTCGGCGCGGCCGTGGCCCGCGAGGCCGCCGGTCAGCGCCTCGACCAGCAGCGCCATGCCGTAGCCCTTGTGGCCATGGCTCAGGCCGCCCACCGGCAGCAAGGTGCCGGGCGGGCTGTCGAACAGCACCTGCGGATCGTTCGAGGGCCGGCCCTGCGCATCGATCAGCCACTGCTCGGCGAAGGTCTCGCCGGCCGCGCGCTTGCGGTTGCTCATGCCGTTGGTGGTGATGGAGGCCGAGATGTCGACCATCACGCCGCCCTGCGAGAGCCCGAAGCCCAGCGCCAGCGGGTTGGGGGTGAACACGGCCTGCGTGCCGCCGAAGGGCGCGACGCTCGCGGTGTTGGGGTCGGAGCAGGCCAGCAGCATCAGCATGTCCTCCTGCAGCGCGCGCAGCATGTAGACGGCGAGGCAGGCGATGTGGTGGCTGCGGCGGATCACCAGCGAGGCGGTGCCGAGTTCGCGGGCGCGCGGGATCAGCAGGTCGAGGCCTTGCTCCATGAGCCAGGGGCCGGGCAGGCGCCGGCCGTCCCACAGCACGGCGGCGGGGCGGTCCGACAGCACCTCGGGCGCACCCTCGCGCGCCATGCCGCCCGCCTCGAGCTCCCTCGCATAGCCCGCGAGCAGCGCGAGGCCGTGGGTGTCGTGACCCAGCAGGTCGCCCTCGACCAGCGTGCGCGCCACGCTCGCGGCCATCGGCGCGGCGAGGCCGCACTTCTGCAGCAGGGCATCGGCATAGGCGACCAGCGCCGGCGCGTTGTAGAGGGGGGCTTCGGACGAGGGGACGGCTTGGTTCATGTCGCCATTCTGGGTCACTCGGGCTTGATGTTGGCGATGGCCGCGATCTTGCGGAAGCGTGCGATCTCCTCGAGGTGGAAGCGCTGCATCTTCTCGGGCGGGTAGGGCATGAGCTCGGCGCCCGACTTGCGCACGAAGGCGCGCGCGTCCTCGGTGGCCAGCGTCTTCTGCAGCGCC
Organism: Variovorax sp. GW821-FHT09B01; assembly: GCF_059418345.1. Taxonomy (NCBI): domain Bacteria; kingdom Pseudomonadati; phylum Pseudomonadota; class Betaproteobacteria; order Burkholderiales; family Comamonadaceae; genus Variovorax; species Variovorax sp. GW821-FHT09B01. The sequence continues at coordinate 240,401 of NZ_JBWKPQ010000002.1, forward strand.
TCGGCGAGTTTCGCGGTGATGTCGTCGGGCGTCTGCGAGCGCACGTAGAACGACACCCAGCTGTACTGCACGTACTCGTTGAAGCCCTTCTCGCGGATCGTCGGCACGTTGGGCAGGTCGGGGTTGCGCGCTTCGCCCGAGACCGCGAGCGGGCGCAGTTTGCCGCCCTTGATCAGCGGCATCGCGCCGCCGAGGTCGACCAGCGCGAAGTCGAGCTGGTTGCCGATCACGTCGGTCATGATCGGCGCCTGCCCCTTGTAGGGCACGTTGGTGAAGTCGCCGCCGGCCACGTTGGCGAGCCAGGCGGCCGCGAGCTGGTAGCCCGCGGAGTAGGTGCCGACGGTGAGCGACTTGCTCTTGCTGGCGGCCAGCAGCGCCTCGATGCTCGCGAACGGCGAATCGTTCGAGACCACCACCACGTTCATGCCGCGCGTCAGGCCCGACACCGGCTTGTAGTCCTTCACCGAGTCGTAGCCCAGGTCCTTGATGGTCAGCGGGTTCACGGCCATCGGCGAGTTGCTCGCCAGCAGCAGCATGTAGCCGTCGGCCGGCGCGTTCTTCACCTGCTGCAGCGCGATGATGCCGTTGGCGCCGGGCTTGTTCTCGACCACCACCGCCTGGCCGAGCTGCGCGGCGAGCTGGTCGCCGAAGTAGCGCGCCGAATTGTCCGAGCCGCTGCCGGGCGTGAACGGCACCACGATCTTGATCGGCCGCGTCGGAAAGGCCGTGCCCTGCGCGAAGGCCGGTCCCGCCACCGCCGCGCCCGCCGTACCCGCCAATGCCAGCAACAGCCGGCGCCTGCTTGTCTCCATCTTTTTTGCTCCTGAGTTCGTGACTGAACCGGTCGTTCGCCGACCTGCCCGGGCTTCGGGCTGGCCAAATAATAATACATATGTGCTTTTAAAAAACATGTATCTGTTATATCGTTGAAAAAGAACAGCCAGACAGGAGTCCCATGAGCACAGCAGCGAATCCGTCCGACCTCTCGATCCACCGCGCCGGCCACACGGCCACGGTGGAGATGTGCCGGCCGCCCCACAACTTCTTCGACCTCGCGCTGATCTCGGCGCTGGCCGAGGCCTTCGAGTCGCTGCAGGCCGACCCGGCATGCCGCGCCATCGTGCTGGCGGCGCAAGGGCGCTCCTTCTGCGCGGGCGCCGATTTCTCGTCGCCCACGCCCGCGGCCGGCGAGCGGCGCGACCCGGGCGAGCTCTACCGGCAGGCGATCCGGCTGTTCGCGGTGACCAAGCCGGTGATCGCGGCGGTGCAGGGGCCGGCCGTGGGCGGCGGGCTGGGGCTCGCGCTGGTGGCCGATTTCCGCGTCGCCTGCGCCGAGGCGCGCTTCAGCGCCAACTTCGCGCGCCTGGGCTTCCATCCGGGCTTCGCGCTGAGCCACACGTTGCCGCGCCTGGTCGGCGCGCAGCAGGCCGCGCTGCTGCTCTACACCGGCCGCCGCATCGACGGCGCCGAGGCGTTGCGCATCGGCCTGGTCGACGAGCTGGCGCCGCAGGACCAGGTGCGCGAGCGCGCCCAGGCGCTGGCCGAGGAGATCGCGATCTCGGCGCCGATCGCGGTCGAGTCGACGCGCGCGAGCCTGCGCGCCGGGCTGGTCGAGGCGGTGCGTGCCGCGGTCGAGCGCGAGGCCGGTGAGCAGCGCCAGCACTTCCAGACCCAGGACTTCCGCGAGGGCGTGGCCGCGATGGCGCAGCGCCGCGATCCCGTCTTCGGACGCCATTGAGCCGCGCCGGAGCACGCCATGATCGATTTCGCACTCGATGAAGAACTCGCGCTGGTGGCCGAGACGGCCCAGCGTTTTTCCGACGAACAGTTGTTGCCCTCGCAGCGCGCCTTCGAGGCGCAGCGCGCGCTGCCCGAGGCCCTGCGGCGCGAGGCGGCCCAGATCGGTTTCGACCGCATCGACTGGCCGGAGTCCGCGGGCGGTGCCGGCCTCGGCGCGCTCGCGCGCGTGCTGGTGACCGAGCGGCTTGCGGCCGGCTGCCCCGGCGCGGCGCTGGCGCTACAGCCGATCGGCGCGGTCGCGCAGGCGCTGCTGGCCTTTGGCGGCGAGGCGGCATTGCAGCGCCATCTGCAGCCGCTGCTGGCGCGGCCCGATGCGCGCGCGGCGCTGGTGTTCGATGCGCGCGGCCAGTGGACGAGCGACGGCGATGCGCTGAGCGGCCACGGGGCCTGGCTGCCGACCGACCGCATCGACCTGCTCGCGGTGCTGAGCCGCGACGGGCTGCGCCTGGTCACGCAGGGCATCGTGCTCACCGAAGTGCCCGGTGCCGGCCTGCGTGCCGCGGGCGCGAGCGAGCTGCGCGTGGACCGCGCGCCGGTCGAGGCCGCGTGGACCGACCCCGCGGCCGCCGCGCTCGCGCTGGCCCATGCGCGCGTGCAGCTCGCGGCGCTGCTGGTCGGCCAGATGCATGCGGCGGCCGACTACTCGCGCCGCTACGCGCTCGAACGCGTCGCCTTCGGCAAGCCGATCGCGCACCACCAGGCGCTGGCCTTCCTGATCGTCGACATGCACAGCGCGGTGGATGCCGCGCGCCAGCTGCTGCACGAGGCCGCCTGGCGGCTCGATGCCGGCCGGCCCGCGCGCGAGGCCGCGGCCACGGCGCTGATCGAGGCGATCGAGAACGCGGTCTTCATCGGCGCCAACGCGGTGCAGATCCTCGGCGGCGCGGGCTTCATGCGCGATTACCCGGTGGAGAAGCAGCTGCGCGAACTGCGCGCGCTGGGTTTGCTGCTCGGCGGCGCCGATGCCGCGCGCGACGACGCGCTGCCGGCCGCGATCGCCGCGCCGATCGACTTTCTTGCCACCACCGACGCAACGACCCAGGGAGCCTGAGATGGATTTTTCGATCAGCGCGGACGACCAGTCCCGCCTGCAGACCCTGCGCCGCCTCGGGCGCGACGAGATGCGGCCCGCGGGCTGGCGCGCCGACCGCGCGGGCGCGCCGCTGCCGGTGGACGACCCCTTCTTCGTGCGCATGCTGGCCGAGGGCTTCGGCTGCACGCGCTGGCGCGCGGCCGACGCGGCACCCGACGGCGCGGATGCGCCCGCGCCCAACAAGGCCGGCTCGGCCGTGGCCCAGGTGCTGCTGGCCGAGGAGGGCGCCTACTGGGACCGCGGCATCGGCGTCGCGCTGCCGGGCCCGGGCCTGGGCGAACCGCCGATCCTCTCGATGGGCACGCCCGAGCAGAAGCAGCGCTTTCTCTCGCCCTTCGTGAATCCGCAGCGCCCGATCTGGGGTGCCTTCGCGATGACCGAGCCCTCGGGCGGCTCCGACGTGGCCAACATCAAGACCCGCGCGCGGCGCGACGGCGACCACTGGGTGCTCGACGGCGCCAAGTCCTTCTCGGGCAACTCGGGCCGCGCCGAATGGACCGTGGTGTTCGCCACCATCGATCCGGCGCTGGGCCGCGCGGGCCACCGCGCCTTCGTGGTCGAGCGCGGCACGCCGGGCTTCGGCGACTTCCGCATCGAGAAGAAGATGGGCCTGAAGGCCTACGAGTCGACCTCCTTCTTCCTCTCGGGCTGCCGCGTGCCGGCGGCCAACCTGCTCGGCGGCGAGGCCTACTACGAGCAGCGCTCGGGCGGCTTCAAGGGCGCGATGAACACCTTCAACGCGGGCCGCCCGGCCATCGCCGGCATGGCGGTGGGCATCGGCCGCGCCGCGCTCGACGAGGCCGCGGCCTTCATGCAGGCCCAGGGCCTGGCCTCCGACCTGCGGCTGCGCGACCGGCTCGAGCGTTCGCGCCGCAAGCTCAAGGCCGCGCTGCTGATGGCGCTGCGTGCCGCCTGGCTGGCCGACCGGCGCCAGCCCAACATGCTCGAGGCCTCGGCCTCGAAGGCGCTCGCGCCGCCGGCCGCCTTCGAGGCCACGAGCTTCGCGATGGAGGTGCTGGGCCTGGCAGGCGGCCGCGGCGACCACCTGATCGAGAAGCTGTTTCGCGACGTGAAGGCGCTCGACATCGTCGAGGGCACCGGCCAGATCCAGCGCGTGGTGATGGCGCGGCATCTCGTGGGCCTGCCCAACTGATTTCCTCTTCTTTCTTCTCTATGACCGATACGACTTCCAACGCGCCCTCGGGCCCCCTCAAGGGCATCCGCGTGCTCGACCTCACGGCCGTGGTGCTCGGCCCGCTGGCCACCCAGATGCTGGCCGACTACGGCGCCGACGTGATCAAGGTCGAGCCGCCCGAGGGCGACATGATGCGCGCCAACGGCATCTCGCAGCACCCGGGCATGAGCTCGATCTTCCTGGCCGTGAACCGCAACAAGCGCTCGCTCGCGGTCGACCTCAAGTCACCCGAGGGCGTGGCCGCGCTGCGCGCGCTGATCCCGCAGGTGGACGTGGTGGTGCACAACATGCGCGTGGCCGCGGTCGAGCGCCTCGGGCTCGGCTACGAGGCGGTGGCGAAGCTCAACCCCAAGGTGGTGTATTGCGCCGCCACCGGCTTCGGCCAGGACGGCCCGCACCGCGACAAGCCGGCCTTCGACGACATCATCCAGGCCGCCTGCGGCCTGGTGGGCGTGGGCTCGGTGGGACGCGAGCAGCCCGACTACACGCCCAGCCTGATCGCCGACAAGACCACCGGCCTCGCGGTCTGCAACGCGGTGCTGGCCGCGCTGCTGCACCGCGAGCGCAGCGGGCAGGGCCAGTACGTCGAGGTGCCGATGCTCGAGACCATGGCGGCCTTCGTGCTGGCCGAGCACATGGGCGGCATGACCTTCCAGGGCTCGGCGGTGAAGGCCGGCTATCCGCGGCTGCTCGAGGGCGGACGCAAGCCGGCGCGCACGCGCGACGGCTGGATCAGCATGCTGCCCTACACCGAGCGCCACTGGCAGGCCTTCTTCGTCGAGGTCGGCCGGCCCGAGCTGGCCGAGCGCTACAGCATCGCCAACCGGCAGGAGCGCAATGCGCAGGTGCGCGCGCTCTACGGCCACCTGCGCGAGCTGTCGCCGCTGAAGACCACGGCCGAGTGGATGGCGCTGTGCGAGAAGCTGGACATCCCGGCCACGCCGATCTATGCGCTCGACGACCTGCCCGCGCACCCGCACCTGAAGGCCGTGGGCCTGTTCGAGGACGCGCAGCATCCGACCGAAGGACCGATCCGCCAGCTGCGGCCCACGGCGCGCTTCTCGGCCACGCCGACCCGCGTGTACCGCCAGGCGCCCACCGTGGGGCAGCACACCAGCGAGATCCTGCGCGAGGCCGGCCTCGGCGAGGAAGCCATCGCGCGGCTCAAAGCCAACCGCGCGGTGGCCGGCGAGTGAGGGGCGGGGGCATGAACTTCGAACTCGATGACGAGCACCGCATGCTCAAGGACCTGGTCGCGCGCTTCGTGCGCGACGAGCTGCTGCCGCTGGAGCCGGCGGTGCTGAAACGCGAAGCCGAGGGCGGGCAGCTGATGCTGATGCCCGAGGAGCACGAGCGGCTCGATGCGCTCTCGCGCGAGCTCGGCCTCTGGGGGCTCGATGCGCCGGCCGAACTCGGCGGCTCCGACCTGCCGGTGACGGCCATGGTGGGCGTCAACGAGGAACTCGGCAAAACCATCGTGCCCTACGACCTGCCGCCCGATTCGCCGAACCTGCGCATGCTGCTGAAGACGGCCGACGCGGCGCAGACCGAGCGCTACCTCGCGCCCTATGCGCGCGGCGAGACGGTCTCGGCGATCGCGATCTCCGAACCCGGCGCGGGCGCCGATCCGTCGGCGATGGGCACGCGCGCCGAGCGCGACGCGCAGGGCAACTGGGTGCTCAACGGCCGCAAGATCTGGATCAGCCGCGCCGCGCGCGCCGACTGGACCATCGTGATGGCCGTGACCGACAAGGCGCTCGGCCCGCGCGGCGGCATCTCGGCCTTCATCGTCGACAAGGACACGCCGGGCTTCATCGTCGAGCGCCGCATCCCGATGCTCGGCGGCGTGTCGACCTACGAGGTGGGGCTGCAGGACTGCCGCGTCGGCGCCGGCCAGCTGCTGGGCCAGGAAGGGCAGGGCTTCGCGCCGATGCAGGCGCGGCTGTCGAGCCGGCGCGTGCAGATGGCGGCCTGGTGCATCGGCCGCGCCCAGCGCGCGCTCGACATGGTCTGCGAGTACGCGCCGATGCGAAAGACCTTCGGCGCGCTGCTGTCCGACCGCCAGAGCGTGCAATGGGGCGTGGCCGATGCCGCCACCCGCATCCACGCCTGCCGCCTCATGACCTACGAGGCCGCCGCGCGCATCGACCGCGGCGAGGAGGCGCGCTCGCAGGTCTCGATGATCAAGGTCTACGCCACCGAGATGGCCTGGGACGTGATCGACATGGCGATGCAGGTCTTCGGCGCCATGGGCATGACCAAGGAAATGCCGCTGCAGCAGATGGCCAACGAGACCCGGCTGATGCGCATCTACGAAGGACCCAGCGAGGTGCACCGCTGGGTGGTGGCGCGCGAGCTCTTGGGCTCGCGGCGCTGAAGACAGGAAACCAGGAGACGATCCCATGAGTGATTTCTCTCGCGACCGCCGCCGGCTGCTGCTCGGCACCGGCGCGGCGCTGGCCGGTGCCGCGAGCTTGCCCGGCCGCGCGCAGGCGCAGGCCTTTCCTTCGCACGCGATGCGCTTCATCGTGCCATTCCCGCCCGGCAGCGGCACCGACATCACGGCGCGCCTGTTCGCCAAGAGCATCGGCGACCTCTCGGGCCAGGCGGTGACGGTGGAGAACAAGCCCGGCGGCAACGGTTTCATCGGCGTGCAGACGGCGCTGAATCCGCCGCACGACGGCCACACGGTGTTCATCGGCAGCAACTCGACGCTGACCACCAACGCCGCCACCTTCCGCAAGCTGCCCTACGACCCGATCGCCGACTTCGCGCCGATCACGCTGCTGTCGCGCGGCGCCTGCCTGGTCATCGTGCCGGCCGCCTCGGCCCACCGTTCGCTGGCCGACCTCGTGGCCGATGCGCGCAAGCGGCCGGGCAAGCTCAACTACGCGAGCGGCTCCATGTCGTACACGCTCTACTCCGAGTGGTTCAACGAAATGGCGAAGATCAAGACCGCCGGCATCAACTACAAGGGCGCGGGCGAGGCCGTCAACGCGGTGCTCACGGGCGAGGTCGATTTCGCGGTGGTCGATGCCACCGGCGCCAACGAGCTCGCGCGCTCGGGCCGCGTGCGGCCGCTGGCCTTCACCGCGCCCAAGCGCTCGATCGTGCTGCCCGAGGTGCCCACCGTCGGCGAGGCCGGCTATCCCGACTACCTCGCGTTCAACTGGGTTGCCGCCGCCGTGAGTTCGAAGGCGCCGCCGGCCGCGCTCGAGCAGCTCGGCGCGCTGTTCGCCAAGGCCGCGCAGACACCCGAGATCCAGGCCTACTACCGCAAGCAGGGCACCGAACTGATCATGTCCTCGGCGCCCGAACTGCGCCGCTACCAGGCCGAGGAGATCGAGCGCTGGAAGCGGCTGATGGGCATCACCGGCATCGAGTTGCAGTAGCATCGCGCGCGGTCCGGCCCGGGCGGTCGAGCGCGCAACATGCCGGCTGGGACCGCGGAGAACATGAAGTGGAGCAATCGGTCATCAAGACGGCGGGGCGGGTGTTTCAGGTGCTCGAGTACCTGCGGGAGGTGCGGCGGCCGGTGACGGTGCGCGAGATCTCCGAGCGGCTCGGCTACCCGCTGTCGAGCGCGCAGGTGCTGCTCAAGAGCGTCGCCACGCTGGGCTACCTGCGCTACGACTCCTCGCTGCGCGCCTACCTCGCCACGCCGCGCCTGGCCTCGATCGGCGACTGGGTGATGGACTCGATGTTCCAGGGCGGGCAGCTGCTCACCGTGCTCGGCGACATCGCGCGCGAGACCGGCTTCACCGCCATCCTCGCGGTCGAGAACGACATCTACGCGCAGTACGTGCACGTGATCTTCGGCAGCCGCGCGATCCAGTTCAACGTGCAGCCCGGCACGCGCCGGCTGCTGTGCATGTCGGGCACCGGCTGGGCGCTGCTCGCGGCCAGCAGCGACGACCACGTGGCGCGCACCATCCATCGCAGCAATGCGCGCCTCAAGCCCGGCGGGCAGGACGTCGATGCCGACTACGTGAAGGCGCGCGTGCAGGAGACGCGCGAGCGCGGCTATGCGTTCTCGCGCGGCGTGGTCACCGAGGGCATCGGCATCATCGCGCTGGGCTCGGCTTCGAGCGCCTCGGGCGCGCGTTTCGCGGTCGGCGTGGGCGGCCTGGTGGAGCAGCTCGAGCGCGCGGCCGACACCGTGGTGCCGTCGATGCGCGAGCGGCTGCTGGGCACCGCGGCCAGGTCGCCGGCGGCCGGCAGCCCGGCCTGACCGGTCAGGGCCGGACGACCTCGAGCAGGCGGTCGAGCCCGCCTTCGTTGATCGCCACCATCGCCTGCTCGCGCACCTTGGGCTTGGCGTGGTAGGCCACCGACAGCCCGGCCTCGCCCATCATCGGCAGGTCGTTGGCGCCGTCGCCCACCGCGATGCATTCCTGCGCCGAGATGCCCATCAGCGAAGCCACCTCAAGCAGGGTGCGGCGCTTCTCGGCGCCGTCGCAGATATCGCCCCAGCTCTGCATCGCGACCTGGCCCGTGAGCTGGCCGTCGGCCTCGTCGAGCAGGTTCGAGCGCGCGAAGTCGATGCCCAGGCGTTCCTTCACGCGGTTGGCGAAGAAGGTGAAGCCGCCCGAGACCAGCAGCACCTTGAGGCCCGCCGCCTTGCAGGCCGCCACCAGTTCGGACGCGCCGGGGTTGAGCCTGAGCCGCTCGTCGTAGACCTGCTGCAGCGCGCCGACCGGCACGCCTTTCAGCAGCGCGACGCGGCGACGCAGGCTTTCCTTGAAGTCCTTGATCTCGCCGCGCATCGTGGCCTCGGTGATCGCGGCCACCTCGGTCTTCTTGCCGACCGCGTCGGCGATCTCGTCGATGCACTCGATGCTGATCAGCGTCGAGTCCATGTCGAAGGCGATGAGCTTGAAGTCAGCGAGTTGAAGCGGCGGCGTGAAGCGCTGGAGGACGAGGCCGGGGGAGGAGGGGGCAAGGGTCATTCAGTGATACCAGTTCTCGACGCGCAGGCCGGGCACGCGCGAGAACTCGCTGACGTTGCGGCTGACGACGATCAGGTTGTGCGCCATCGCGATGCCCGCGATGAGCAGGTCATAGGGGCCGATCGGCGTACCGGCCTGTTGCAGGTGGGCCTTGATCTGTCCGGCCGATTCCGCGCTCGCGCTGTCCAGCGGCAGGACGCGCAGGCGCTGCACCAGCTCGTCGAGCAGCGCTCGCTGCGGGCCCGGGTTGGCGGATTTGGCGAAACCGAACTCGAGTTCGAACAGATTGATGGCGCACAGATTCATGTCCGCATCGGGCGTGCCATTCATGCGCACGCGCACACCGCCCGTGCCGCGAAAGGCGTAGATGAGGGTGTTGGTGTCCAGCAGGTACTTCACAAGGACTCGCGCGGCGTATCGGGAGGCAGGTCCTTGTGCATGTCCTCGGTCAGGGGGAATTCGTCCCAGGCGGCTTTCTGCTTGTCGGCTTCGGCAAAGAAGCTCTGCCAACCGGTCTTCTTGCCGCGCTGCCCTTCACGCGCCACCAGCAGGGCGAACCAGCGGCTCAAGGGCAGGTTCGCCGCCGCCGCTGCCGCGCGCGCTGTTTTCTCGGACTCTTCGTCCAGGTAGATCGTGATTTGGGACATGGCGGATCTCCCGAAAAATTACATCGGCAATTATATAAGTGGCTGGCACTTATACGACGGCCGTGGGGCTTTCCTTGACCAGCGGCTGCCCCAGGCTGCGCAACACATCGCGCACCATCTGCGCCCGCTCCTTCGGCTCCTTGAGCTCGCGCTCGATGCGCAGCTTCTCGTTGCCGGCCAGCTTGATGTGCTTGTTCTTCTGGATCAGGTGGATGATCGCCATCGAATCGACCGGCGGATCCTTCTTGAAGGTGATGTTGATGACGCCCGGTGCCGCATCGACCTTGACCACGCCGTAGGGCCGCGCGAGCACGCGCAGGCGGTGGGTGTCGATCAGGGTCTGGGCCTGCGGCGGCAGCTTGCCGAAGCGGTCGACGATCTCCTCCAGCAGGGTGTCGATCTGGTCGGGGTTCTTCGCGGTGGCGAGCTTCTTGTAGAACGACAGCCGCAGGTGGACGTCGCCGCAGTAGTCGTCGGGCAGCAGGGCGGGCGCGTGCAGGTTGATCTCGGTCGTGACCGACAGCGGCGACAGCAGGTCGGGCTCCTGCCCGGCCTTGAGCGAGCGCACGGCCTCGCTGAGCATCTCGTTGTAGAGCTGGAAGCCGATCTCCATCATGTTGCCGCTCTGGTTCTCGCCGAGCACCTCGCCGGTGCCGCGGATCTCGAGGTCGTGCATCGCGAGGTAGAAGCCCGAGCCCAGCTCCTCCATCTGCTGGATCGCGTCGAGCCGCTGCGCAGCCTGCTTGGTCAGGCCCTCGGTGTCGGGCACCATGAGGTAGGCATAGGCCTGGTGGTGCGAACGGCCGACGCGGCCGCGCAGCTGGTGCAGCTGCGCCAGGCCGAACTTGTCGGCGCGGCTCATCACAATGGTGTTCGCGGTCGGCACGTCGATGCCGGTCTCGATGATGGTCGAGCACAGCAGCAGGTTGTAGCGCTGGGCCACGAAGTCGCGCATCACGCGCTCGAGCTCGCGCTCGGGCATCTGGCCGTGGGCCACGGCGATGCGCGCCTCGGGCAGGATCTCCTCGAGCTTCTGGCGCCGGTTCTCGATGGTCTCGACCTCGTTGTGCAGGAAGTAGACCTGGCCGCCTCGCTTGAGCTCGCGCAGCACGGCCTCGCGGATCACGCCGGTGCCCTCGTTGCGAACGAAGGTCTTGATCGCGAGCCGGCGCTGTGGCGCGGTGGCGATCACGCTGAGGTCGCGCAGGCCCTCGAGCGCCATGCCCAGCGTGCGCGGGATCGGCGTGGCGGTGAGCGTGAGCACGTCGACCTCGGCGCGCAGCGCCTTCATGGCCTCCTTGTGGCGCACGCCGAAGCGGTGCTCCTCGTCGATGATCAGCAGCCCCAGGTTCTTGAACTTGACCGATTCCGAGAGCAGCTTGTGGGTGCCGACCACGATGTCGACCGTGCCCTCGGCCAGGCCCTTGGCGGCGGTCGTGATTTCCTTGGTCGAACGGAAGCGGCTCATCTCGGCCACCTTCACCGGCCATTTGGCGAAGCGGTCGACCAGGGTCTGGTAGTGCTGCTCGGCCAGCAGCGTGGTGGGCGCGAGGAAGGCCACCTGCTTGCCGCCGGTGACCGCGATGAAGGCGGCGCGCAGCGCGACCTCGGTCTTGCCGAAACCGACGTCCCCGCAGACCAGGCGGTCCATCGGCTGCGGCGAGATCATGTCCTGCACCACGGCATGGATCGCGGCCTTCTGGTCGGCGGTTTCCTGGAAGCCGAAGTCGTTGGCGAACACCTCGTAGTCGGCCGGCGAGTAGCGGAACGCATGGCCCTCGCGCGCGGCGCGGCGCGCGTAGATGTTGAGCAACTCGGCGGCCGAGTCGCGCACCTGCTCGGCGGCCTTGCGCTTGGCCTTGTCCCACTGGCCCGAACCGAGCTTGTGCAGCGGCGCCTCGTCGGCGCTGACGCCGGTGTAGCGGCTCACCAGGTGCAGCTGGCTCACGGGCACGTAGAGGGTGGCCTTGTCGGCGTACTCCAGGTGCAGCATCTCCTGCAGCAGCGGCTTGCCCTCGGCATCGCTGCCCTGGCCCAGGTCCATGTGGATCAGGCCGCGGTACCGGCCGATGCCGTGCGCGGAGTGCACCACCGGGTCGCCCACGTTGAGCTCGGACAGGTCCTTGATCAGTGCCTCGACGTCGCTGACCTGTTCCTGCTTCTTGTTGCGGCGCCGGCCGGTGCTGCCGGTGGCGAACAGCTCGGTCTCGGTGACGAAGTCGATGCCCTTTTCGCGCCAGGCGAAGCCGGCCGCCAGCGCGGCGGTGGCGATGCCGACCTTCTCGTCGGCCGCGGCCTCGAACTCGGCCAGCGAGTCGAAGGCCGGCGGGCTCACGCCGCTGGCGCGCAGGAAGTCGAGCAGGCTCTCGCGCCGCCCGTCGCTCTCCGCGATCATCAGCACGCGGTGCGGTGTGGCGGCGATGTGGGCCTTGAGCCGCACCAGCGGATCGTCGGCACCGCGCACCACCGAGAAGGCGGGCAGGGTGTCGAACTCGGCGAAGGGCGCGGCGTCGGCGGTCGAGCGGATCGACAGCTGCGCATGCGGCTTCACGCGCTGGTAGAACTGCTCGGCATTGAGGAACAGCGCCTCGGGCGGCAGCGCCGGGCGCTCGGGATCGCCGCGCACCAGGCGGTAGCGCTCGCCGGTGTCCTGCCAGAAGTGCTGGAACGCGGGCTCGAGCTCGCCATGCAGCACCACGGTGGTGTCGGGGCCCAGGTAGTCGAACACGGTCGCCGTCTCGTCGAAGAACAGCGGCAGGTAGTACTCGATGCCGGCGGTGGCCACGCCGTTGCCCATGTCCTTGTAGATGCGGCTCTTGGTCGGGTCGCCCTCGAGCAGCTCGCGCCAGCGGCCGCGAAAGCGCGCGCGCGCGTCGTCGTCCATCGGGAACTCGCGGCCCGGCAGCAGCCGCACCTCGGGCACCGGGTAGAGGCTGCGCTGGGTGTCGGGGTCGAAGGTGCGGATCGAATCGATCTCGTCGTCGAACAGGTCGACCCGGTAGGGCACCGGCGAGCCCATCGGGAACAGGTCGATCAGGCCGCCGCGCACCGCGTACTCGCCCGGGCTCACCACCTGCGTGACGTGGGTGTAGCCGGCCAGCGTGAGCTGCGCCTTGAGCTTGGCGTCCTGCAGCTTCTGCTTGGTCTTGAAATGGAAGGTGTAGCCCGCGAGGAAGGACGGCGGCGCGAGCCGGTAGAGCGCGGTGGTGGCGGGCACCAGCACCACGTCGGCTTCCTTCTGGCTGATGCGCCACAGCGTGGCCAGGCGCTCGCTGATCAGGTCCTGGTGCGGCGAGAAGCTGTCGTAGGGCAGCGTCTCCCAGTCGGGAAACAGGGCGCAGCGCAGCTCGGGCGCGAAGAAGGCGATCTCGTCGATCAGGCGCTGGGCGTCGTTGGCATCGGCCGTGAACATGGCCGTGGCGCGACCCGCGGACTTTTCGCGCCGCGCGAGCTGGGCCAGCAGCAGCGCATCGGCCGACAGCGGGGGGCGCGGCAGCGTGAAGCGCTTGCCCGCCGTGAGATGGGGGAGGTCCATAAAGGCTTGCTGGAAATGCACAACACCCCGCGCCGACTGGCGAGGGGTGTGCAATGGGGTCGATTCTAGAATGGCGGCCCTTCTTCTGCTTGTCGGCGCACTGGCCGACCGTCTGCCGCACCATGTCTTCTTCCCGCCTCTTCGTGCTGATCCCGTGCGCCGGTTCCGGCCACCGTGCCGGCCATGCGCAGTCCCCGCAGCCGAAGCAGTACCGGCGGCTGGCCGGGGCGCCGATGGTGGCGCACACGCTGGAGGCCTTCCGCGCGCTGAACGGGCGCTTCGCCGGCATCGCGCTGGTGGTGGCGCCCGAGGACCGCGACGTGGACGCCGCGCTGCCGCTCTTTCCGCTGCAGGACGAGCACCTGCTGCGCGTGGGCGGCGTGACGCGCGCGGCCTCGGTGCGCAACGGCCTGCTGGCGTTGCGGCAGAAGGGCGCCGGGGCGCACGACTGGGTGCTGGTGCACGATGCGGCGCGCTGCCTCGTGACGCCGAGCCAGATCGAGGCGCTGATCGCGGCCTGCGAGCACGATGCTGTCGGCGGCCTGCTGGCGCACCGGCTGGCCGACACGCTCAAGGTGTCGACCGCCGACAGCCGCGTGGCGCAGACCCTGCCGCGCGCCGACAAATGGCTCGCGCAGACGCCGCAGATGTTCCGCATCGGCATGCTGCTCGACGCGCTCGAGCGTGCCGGCGACGCGGTGACCGACGAGGCCGGCGCGATCGAGGCGGTCGGGCTGACGCCGCTGCTGGTACCGGGCAGCGCGCAGAACTTCAAGGTCACCTATCCCGAGGACTTCGCGCTGGCCGAGGCGCTGCTGCTGGCGCGCAAGAAGGTGCTCGCATGAGCGGCGCCTTCGACATCCGCGTCGGCGAGGGCTGGGACGTCCATCAGCTGGTGGCGGGGCGCAAGCTGATCCTCGGCGGCGTCGAGGTGCCCCATGTCACGGGTCTGCTCGGCCATTCCGATGCCGACGTGCTGCTGCACGCGATCACCGACGCGCTGCTCGGCGGCGCGGGCCTGGGCGACATCGGCCGGCATTTTCCGGACACCGACGCGCAGTTCCGTGGCGCCGACTCGGCCGTGCTGCTGGCCGAAGCCGCGCGCCGCGTGCGTGCCGAGGGCTGGCAGATCGGCAACATCGACAGCACCGTGATCGCGCAGGCGCCGAAGCTGGCACTGCACATCCCGGCCATGCGCGAGCGCATCGCGCAGACGCTGGGCATCGCGGGCGAGCAGGTCAACGTGAAGGCCAAGACGGCCGAGAAGCTGGGCCCGGTGGGCGAGGGCCGCGCGATGGAAGCGCGCGCCGTGGTGCTGCTGCACCGCTGAGCGCGCGACTTCTTCTTTCTCTCAGAGTTTGCGCACCGGCGGCTGCACCGGCCGCGGCGGCACCGGCATCGCGCGCGGCATGCGGATGTGCGCCGCGAGGCCGCGTCCCGGCGTGCTGGTGAGCGCGAAGGTGCCGCCCATGCGCTCGATGTTCTTCGCCACGATCGACAGGCCCAGGCCCGCGCCCGCGGCCGAGGTGCGCGCCGCATCGCCACGGAAGAAGGGCTTGGTGAGCTGCGCGAGCTGGGCCGGCTCCACGCCGGCGCCACGGTCGCGCACCTTGATCAGCACCGCGTCGTTGCTCGCCTGCGCCTGGATCACCACGTCGGCGATGCCGGTGGCGGGCGTCTTGCCGTAGCGGCGCGCGTTCTCGACCAGATTGGAGATCACGCGCGTGAGCTCGACCTCGTCGCCCATCACGCGCAAGTCGGGCGGCACGTCGACCGTGATGCTCATCTCCTCGTAGTCCTGCACGGCGTAGGTGCAGGAGTCGACCACGTCGCGCAGCAGCACCGGCTTGGGATCGACATGGTCGGGCCGCGCGTAGTCGAGGAACTTGTCGATGATCGCGTCGAGCTGCGCGATGTCGGCCGCCATGTGGTCGCGCGCGTCTTCATCGGCCACGCTCATCTCGGTCTCGAGGCGCAGCCGTGCGAGCGGCGTGCGCAGGTCGTGCGAGATGCCGGCCAGCATGATCGCGCGGTCCTGCTCGATCTTGGCGAGCTGGTCGGCCATGCGGTTGAAGCCGATGTTAACCGCGCGGATCTCGTTGGTGCGCGCGCGCTCGTCGAGCCGGTGCGCCTCGTACTCGCCCTCGCGCACCTGCATGGTGGCGCGCGAGAGCTGCTTGAGCGGCAGGTTGATGAGCCGCGTGATCAGCGCCGCGCCCGCGAGCGACAGCGCCATGGCGGTGCTGAGCCAGACCAGCCAGGTGCGCCCGCCCACGCGGCTGAAGCGCGTGGGGTCGAGCAGCAGCCAGTAGGTGTCGCTCTCGATCGTGAAGCCGATCCACAGGCCGGCCTCGTCGTTGACGCGGCTGGCCACCGTGGTGCCGGCGCCGAGCTGGTCGATCAGCTCCTCGGTCACGCGCTGGTCGAGCGCGCCGCTGGTGTAGGGCTGCACGCGGTCGTTGGGTTCGCGCGGCAGGATGCGCACGCCTTCCTGGTCGGCCAGCGTCTTGATCAGCGACACGCGCGTGATCGCGTCCGAGTACACCAGCGCCGCGCGCGTGAGGTTCACGAGCGAGGCGATCTGGTGCGCGGTCTGGATCGCGCGCGGTTCGTATTCGAGCGAGCGGAAGGTCTGCAGCCAGGCGACGGTGCAGCCGATCAGCAGGAGGGCGAGCAGGAAGAAGGTGCGCCAGAACAGGCTGAAGCCGAGCTTGAGCCCGGGGCGCCGGTCACGCTGCGCCGCGCCCTCGAGCGGGCTGGGCATCGTGACCTGGGCGCCATCCTCCTGGGGGGCTTCTCTTCCAGAGGGGAGGCCGATGGCCACCGCTGGTGCCGCGTCAGGCCGTGCCGTCCGGCACGAAGACGTAGCCCACGCCCCACACCGTCTGGATGTAGCGCGGTGCCGCGGCGTCGGACTCGACCAGCTTGCGCAGGCGCGAGATCTGCACGTCGAGGCTGCGGTCGAAGGGCTCGAACTCGCGGCCGCGCGCGAGCTGGGCCAGCTTCTCGCGCGACAGCGGCTGGCGCGGGTGGCGCACCAGCGCCTTGAGCATCGCGAATTCGCCGGTGGTCAGCGAGAGTTCCTCGCCGTCCTTCTTGAGCGTGCGCGAGCCCAGGTCGAAGGTGAAGGGACCGAAGGTGACGGTCTCGTTCTCGGTCGAGGGCGCGCCGGGCGCCTCGAGCGGCGGACGGCGGCGCAGCACGGCGTGCACGCGCGCCAGCAGTTCGCGGGGGTTGAAGGGCTTGCCGAGGTAGTCGTCGGCGCCGACCTCGAGACCGACGATGCGGTCGACGTCTTCGCCCTTGGCGGTGAGCATGATGATCGGCGTGCGGTCGTTGGCGGCACGCAGGCGGCGGCAGATGGACAGGCCGTCTTCGCCGGGCATCATGAGGTCGAGCACGATCAGGTCGACCGTGTCGCGCAACAGGATGCGGTTGAGCGCCTTGCCGTCCTCGGCCACGATCACCTCGAAGCCTTCCTGGGTCAGGTAGCGGCGAAGCAGGTCGCGGATGCGGGCGTCGTCGTCGACGATCACGATCTTGTCGGTGCGAGCGGGAACTTGAGTCATTTCTACAACGTCGAATTTGTAACAGCGCCGATTCTGAAGGTGTTGGAAGCCGGTTGAGCCGGATTTGCTTTGAGACTGACACTAAGTTACAAAACTTGCGACCGCTCGCGGTCCAGTCATCCGATGTAAGCGCGGCGGTGGCACAGTGCCTCTGCCCTATGACTTTTGCGCAGAGATTTCTTTCATCCGCCACACCCTTGCTGCTGCTCGCGTGTGCCTGTGTGCCGTCGATCTCGGCGGCCGAATTCCTTCGGGTGGCCGATGGGCGCCGCTACGATCTGCGGGCTGCGGTGGCCGCGCACCGCGCTGCACAACGCGACGAGATGCGCCGCGGCGAAGCCATCGCGGGACGGCGCCTTACGCCGGCCGAGCTGTACGAATTGCGGCAGCAGGTGCGCGGGCAGTGGAGCACGCCGGGCATCTCCACGCATTCGGCAGAATCGCAGCCGGCCGAACGCATCGTGCCGGCACCGATGCCGGCCGCGCGGCTCCTGCCCGCGCCGCGCAGCCAGCGACCTTGAGCGCAATGCGCGAGCCACGGCTCGCGCCGCGAGGGCGGGTGCACCGAGCACCCGTCTTCTTCTCGTACGTCGTCGACGTACCTACAACCTGGGAGAGCCAATCTTGAAAAGAACCATCACCTTGATCGCGGCCTGCGCCGCATGGGCCGGCATGGCCGGCGCGGCCATGGCGCAGAACGCTGTCGTGGCGCCGCCGCAGAACGTGCTGCAGCTCAGCGCCAACGGAACCGTCGAGGTGCAGCAGGACCTGCTGAGCATGACGCTCGTGACCACGCGCGACGGCACCGATGCCGGCAGCGTGCAGACGCAGCTGAAGGCTGCGCTCGACGCGGCGCTGACCGAGGCTCGCAAGAACGCGCAGGCCGGCCAGCTCGACGTGCGCACCGGCAACTTCAGCCTGTCGCCGCGCTACACGCGCGAGGGCAAGATCAACGGCTGGCAGGGCACCGCCGAACTCGTGCTCGAGGGCCGGGACTTCCCGCGCATCGCCCAGACGGCCGGCCGCATCACGACGCTGACCGTCGGCAACGTGGGCTTCGGCCTGAGCCGCGAGCAGCGCGCCAAGACCGAGGCCGAGGCGCAGACGCTCGCGATCGACGCCTTCAAGCAGAAGGCGACCGAACTGTCGAAGAACTTCGGCTTCGCGGGCTACACGCTGCGCGAGGTGTCGGTGAATGCGAACGACGGCGGACCGATCCGTCCGCGCATGATGGCGGCGTCGGCCAAGTCCTTCTCGGCCGACGCGCAGGTGCCGATCGAGGCGGGCAAGACCAGCGTGGTGGTCAACGTCTCGGGATCGGTGCAGCTCAAGTAAGGGCTGCGGGGCGGGGCACCTGGCGCGCTCCGCCCGTGTTTTTTCTTTCCTACTGCGCGGTCCAGCCGCCGTCCATCTGCCAGGCCACGCCGCGCACCTGGTCGGCCGCGGGCGAGCACAGGAACACGGCGAGTCCGCCGAGCTGTTCCACCGTGGTGAACTGCAGCGAGGGCTGCTTCTCTCCCAGCAGGTCGTTCTGCGCCTGCGTGGCGCTGATGCCTTCGCGGGCCGCGCGGTCGTCGATCTGCTTTTGCACCAGCTGCGTCAGCACCCAGCCCGGGCAGATCGCGTTGCTGGTGATGCCGGTGGTCGCGGTCTCGAGCGCCACCGACTTCGTGAAGCCGACGATGCCGTGCTTGGCCGCCACATAGGCCGATTTCTGGGCCGATGCCACCAGGCCGTGGGCCGAGGCGATGTTGATGACGCGGCCCCAGTTGGCTTCGCGCATCGCGGGAATCGCCAGCCGCGTGGTGTGGAAGGCGCTCGTGAGGTTGATCGCGATGATCGCGTCCCAACGTTCGGGCGGGAAGTCCTCGACCTTGGCCACGTGCTGGATGCCGGCGTTGTTGACCAGGATGTCGACGCGGCCGAACTCGGCGGCGGCGAACTTCATCATGTCCTCGATCTGGTCGGGCTTGCTCATGTCGGCGCCGTGGTACGCGGCGTGCACGCCGAGCGCGGCGATCTGCGCCTTGGGCGCCTCGGCGTCGCCGAAGCCGTTGAGCACGATGTTCGCGCCCTGCTGGGCGAGGGAGCTGGCGATGGCGAGCCCGATGCCGCTGGTGGACCCCGTGACAAGAGCGGTTTTGCCTTTGAGCATGAAGATGAATCTCCGGATGAATTAGGATGCGACGAGAAGATTATCCGCACCAGAACGGCCCTGTTTCCATGACCGAACCGACGCTTCACCACGTGGCGTGCAACGACACCCACGGCGGCCACCGCATGGCCTATTGGCAGTGGGGCGACGCGGACAGCCCTCACCTGGTGCTCTGCGTGCACGGCCTGACCCGGCAGGGCCGCGATTTCGACACGCTGGCCCGTGCGCTCGTGGCGCGCGCCGAAGGCCGGGTGCGGGTGGTCTGCCCCGACGTGGCGGGCCGCGGCGCCAGCGACTGGCTGCGCGACCCGGCGGCCTACCAGGTGCCGCTGTACGCGGGCGACATGGCGGCGCTGCTCGCCCAGCTCCAACAGCAGCATCCGATCCAGACGCTCGACTACGTGGGCACCAGCATGGGCGGCCTGATCGGCTTCGTGCTGGCCGGCCACAAGGAACTGCCGCTGCCGGCACCGGTGCGGCGCTTCGTCGTCAACGACGTCGGCCCGACCATCGAGGCGGCGGCGATCCAGCGCATCGCGGCCTACGTGGGGCAGGGCGGCCGTTACGACAGCCTGCAGCAGGCGGCCGACGCGCTGTGGGCGATCTCCACCAGCTTCGGTCCGCACACGCCCGAACAATGGCTCGAACTGACGCGGCCCATGGTCGTGCCGGCCTCGCAGCGCAGCGCCGATGGCACGGCCAAGGTCGATGCGCCGGCCGGCACGGACGGTCCGTGGATGCTTCACTACGACCCGGCGCTCGCGGTCGGCCTGCGTGCCATCACGCCGGAAGCCGCGGCACAGGGCGGCGCCATCATGTGGAGCCTGTACGACGCGATCACGGCGCGCGTGCTCGTCACGCGCGGCGCCCAGTCCGACCTGCTGTCGCGCGAGACCGTCACCGCGATGACGCAGCGCGGCCCCCATGCGGCACTGGTCGAGTTCGAGGGCGTCGGCCATGCGCCGACCTTCGTCGATCCCGCGCAGGCCGCGGTGGTCGTGGACTTCCTGTTCGATTGAGGGCAGCGTGAAGCGCGAGTCTTCCAGCCTTCAGGGGATGCCGGCTTCGGACGGCATCGTCGTCGACTATCCGTTGTCGGCCGCCACCGCCGAGCGCTCGCCGGTGATGGAGAACATGCTCGCGCGCGCACGCGCCTTCGCCGAGCCGCTGATCGTCGACGAACTGCTCGACACCGGCGAGAACGCGCTGGCGCACGCCGACGCGGTGGCCGCCATCGTCAAGAAGATGGGCGGCTCCGAGGCCATGCAGGGCGCGAGCTATCTGGTCTATGCCTGTTCGCATCTCAACCGTCCGCAGGAAGTCATCGCCAAGGTCTTCGGCGACAACTTCGCGGCGCTGGCGGTGGAAACCACCAAGCTCGTGCGCGTGCAGGAGCAGGCCCGCGCGGCGGCGCGTGCGCACCAGAACGAGGGCGCGGGCGCGGGCGCCCAGACCGAGAACGTGCGCAAGATGCTGCTGGCATTCTCGCGCGACCTGCGCGTGGTGATGCTGCGCCTGGCCTCGCGCCTGCAGACCCTGCGCTATGCGGCCGCCAGCAAGAAGCCGGTGCCCGAGGGCGTGGCGCGCGAATCGCTGCAGGTGTTCGCGCCGCTCGCGAACCGGCTCGGCATCTGGCAGGTCAAGTGGGAGATCGAGGACCTCTCGTTCCGCTTCCTCGAGCCCGAAACTTACAAGCTGATCGCGCGCCTGCTCGACGAGAAGCGCATCGAGCGCGAGAGCTACGTCGAGCAGTTGCGCTCGCGGCTCGAGAGCGAGCTGCACTCCGAGGGCATCCGCGCCGTCGTGCAGGGGCGGCCGAAGAACATCTACAGCATCGTCAAGAAGATGCGCGGCAAGTCGCTCGACTTCGCGCAGGTCTTCGACATCCTCGCGCTGCGCGTGGTGGTGCCCGACGTGAAGGACTGCTACGCCGCGCTGGCCTGGGTGCATTCGCACTTCCAGCCGATCGACGAGGAGTTCGACGACTACATCGCGCGGCCCAAGCCCAACGGCTACCAGTCGCTGCACACGGTGGTGCGCGCGCTGGTCGACGGCCAGGTGGGCAAGCCGATCGAGATCCAGATCCGTACCGAGGAAATGCACGACCACGCCGAGCATGGCGTGGCGGCGCACTGGGCCTACAAGGAAGCCGGCCACAAGGGCTACGCTGGCGTGTGGGCCAGCGGCGAGTACGACGCCAAGATCGCGGTGCTGCGCCAGCTGTTGGCCTGGGAGCGCGACCTGTCGGGTGGTCTGCAGGGCCAGGGCCTGTTCGACGACCGCATCTACGTGCTGACGCCCGATGCGGCGATCGTCGAGCTGCCGCAGGGCGCGACGCCGGTCGATTTCGCCTACACGGTGCACACCACGCTGGGCCACCGCTGCCGCGGCGCGCGCGTCGACGGTGCGATGGTGCCGCTCAACACGCCGCTGTCGAACGGGCAGACGGTGGAGGTGATCGCGGCCAAGGAAGGCGGGCCGTCGCGCGACTGGCTCAATGCGGAACTCGGTTATCTCGCGAGCCATCGCGCACGCGCCAAGGTGCGTGCCTGGTTCAATGCGCAGATCACGCACGAGACGGTGGCGCGCGGTCGCGAGGCGGTCGAGAAGCTGCTGCAGCGCGAAGGCCGCACGGCCATGCGGCTCGAGGACCTCGCATCGCAATTGGGTTTCAAGTCGGCGGACCAGCTGTTCGAAGTGGTCGGCAAGGACGAGTTCTCGCTGCGCAACATCGAGACGCTGCTGCGTCCGCCCGAGCCGCCGGCGAATCCCGACGACGGCGTGCAGATCAAGAAGCCGCGCGCGAGCGAGAAGGCGGGCAAGGGCGGCGTGCTGGTGGTCGGCGTGTCTTCGCTGATGACGCAGCTCGCGAAGTGCTGCAAGCCGGCGCCACCTGATGCCATCGCGGGCTTCGTCACGCGCGGCCACGGCGTGAGCGTGCACCGCGTGGATTGCAGCAACTTCCGCACGATGGCCTCGCGCGACGGCGAGCGCGTGATCGACGTGGAGTGGGGCGCGACCAAGGGCGAGGCTCCGGTCTATGCGGTCGACGTCGCCGTGGAAGCGGCCGACCGGCAGGGCCTGCTGCGCGACATCTCCGATGTCTTTGCGCGCGAGAAGATGAACGTGATCGGCGTGCAGACGCAGTCGGTCAAGGGCACGGCATGGATGACCTTCACCGTGGAGATCGCCGATGCGGCGCGTCTCGCGCAGGTGCTCAACGTGGTCACGGCGGTGGCGGGCGTTCGATCTGCGCGACGCCGATGAAAAAGGGGCGGCCGCCCCGGAAACGGCCATTTCTCCTGCTATACTTTCAGCTTCTCGAAACAATCGCAGGCGCGTAGCTCAGCTGGTTAGAGCACCACCTTGACATGGTGGGGGTCGTTGGTTCGAGTCCAATCGCGCCTACCAAATCTCCCTCTGAAGAAGACCAGTCTTCAGGCACAACGGGAGATTTTGGGGAGATTCTTCTCCCCCCTTGCAGTGAAGTCCGAAGCTTCATCTCCTGCCTCTTCATCCCATCCGTAATTCCGGCGTGACGCTGATGCGTCCTTCCCGAATCCTGGAGCCGGGCGCTCCAGGCGGGGCGGTGGCTCGAGGGTGAATGAGGATCCTACCCGTGGGTAGAATCTTTTTCGCAGAGCTGCCTGGGCCCGAACGGGCGCCATTCCCTGGATCGGCCATTCGCCGGGCTGTCGGACCGGACATTCGGCCGGCTTCCCGTCGTGGCAATCGCCCATTCGGATGGCCGCCACAGGCAACCACCGGGCCATTTTCTTGTGCTAACTTGGCTGCCGTGCAGAGCCTTTTTTCTTTTCATTTCCCCTCGGGGATCATCCGATGAGCGCGCGACCGATCGTGGTGGATCGCGAGCGCGCGCAGGCGCGGTTGGCCGCGCTGATGAAGCAGGCGCCGATCGAGTTCGCGCGGGCCGTCTACGGCATCAACGACCGTGCGGGTGGCCGCCTCGACACCATGGCGGCGCGGGAGGTCGAGCGTGCGGCGCGGCAGGGCATGCCGGTGACGCAGGAGCGCGCCGAGCAGCGCGCCCGCGCCTATCTGCCGACGGCTGGCCACGAGCATTGCCCGCGCTGCTGGGTCGTCTACGGGCACAAGAGCCCGTTGCGCTTCCGCGAGGAGACGGCGGAGCGGCCCGAATCGGCCGCCTGCGCGGCTTGCGGCGCCGAATACGCCACCGCCGCGGAGTGAAGGCGCGGCCGCCGGTTGCGCGCGGTC
Organism: Variovorax sp. GW821-FHT09B01; assembly: GCF_059418345.1. Classification (NCBI taxonomy): domain Bacteria; kingdom Pseudomonadati; phylum Pseudomonadota; class Betaproteobacteria; order Burkholderiales; family Comamonadaceae; genus Variovorax; species Variovorax sp. GW821-FHT09B01. The sequence continues at coordinate 263,580 of NZ_JBWKPQ010000002.1, forward strand.
AGGGTAAACCTTGTCGCGATGCAGCAAAACCGCTCCCTAGAATCATCCGATGACATGGGCGTCCATGTGAAGGAGTCCGCAGTGCAGAGCAAGAAGTCCGGGGTCAAGCCGGTACAGCGTGTGATCAAGAAGTACCCGAACCGAAGGCTCTACGACACCGAGACGTCCACCTACATCACGCTGACCGAGGTCAAGCAACTGGTGATCGAGCGCGCCCAGTTCGTGGTGCGCGATGCCAAGACCGGCGACGATCTCACGCGCAGCATCCTGCTGCAGATCATTCTCGAAGAAGAGGCGGGCGGTGCGCCGATGTTCACCGAGCAGGTGCTGGCCAACATCATCCGCTTCTATGGCCAGGCCATGCAGAGCTACATGGCGCCCTACCTCGAGAAGAACATCCAGGCCATGACCGAGGTACAGGCGCAGCTCGCCGAAAAGGCCGAGGGCCTGACGCCCGAGATGTGGTCGCGCTTCATGAGCATGCAGTCGCCGATGCTGCAGGGCCTGATGGGCAACTACGTGGAGCAATCGAAGAACGTCTTCCTGCAGATGCAGGAGCAGATGCAGAAAAGCACCGAGCAGGTATTGGGCGCCTTTGGCATCAAGCGTCCCTGAAATACCTGTCGTCCCAGATAGCTGGGACAATAGGAGGCTATGAGCGAAGTTGCCTCCCACGAACGAACAGCCACGACGGCCGCCCCCAAGGTCGGCTTCGTGAGCCTGGGCTGTCCCAAAGCCCTTACCGATTCCGAATTGATCCTCACGCAGCTGAGCGCCGAGGGCTACCAGACTGCCAAGTCCTTCGAGGGCGCCGACCTGGTGATCGTCAACACCTGCGGGTTCATCGACGATGCCGTCCGGGAAAGCCTGGACACCATCGGCGAGGCGCTGGCCGAGAACGGCCGGGTGATCGTCACCGGCTGCCTGGGCGCCAAGACGGGCGACCAGGGCGGCAATCTGGTCAAGCAGATGCACCCCAGCGTGCTGGCCGTCACGGGCCCGCATGCCACGCAGGAGGTGATGGATGCGGTCCACGCCAACCTGCCGAAGCCGCACGATCCCTTCGTCGACCTGGTGCCCAACAGCTTCGGCGTGGCGGGCCTCAAGCTCACGCCGCGCCACTATGCCTACCTGAAGATCAGCGAGGGCTGCAACCATCGATGCACCTTCTGCATCATTCCCTCGATGCGCGGTGACCTCGTGTCGCGGCCCGTGGGTGACGTTCTGAGCGAGGCGAAGGCGCTGTTCGAGGGTGGCGTGAAGGAGCTGCTGGTGATCAGCCAGGACACCTCGGCCTATGGCGTGGATGTCAAGTACCGCACCGGGTTCTGGGACGGCAAGCCGGTCAAGACCCGCATGCTCGAGCTGGTGCGCACGCTCGGCGAGATCGCCGAGCCCTATGGCGCCTGGGTGCGGCTGCACTATGTCTACCCCTATCCGAGCGTGGACGAGGTCATTCCGCTGATGGCCAGCGGCAAGGTGCTGCCTTACCTCGACGTGCCGCTGCAGCACAGCCATCCCGATGTGCTGCGCCGCATGAAGCGTCCGGCCAGCGGCGAGAAGAACCTGGAGCGCATCGCGCGCTGGCGCGAGGTGTGCCCGGAGCTCGTGATCCGCAGCACCTTCATCGCCGGTTTTCCCGGTGAGACGGAAGAGGAATTCGAGCACCTGCTCGACTTCATCCGCGAAGCGCGCATCGATCGCGCGGGCTGCTTTGCCTACAGTCCGGTCGAGGGCGCCACCGCCAACGACATTCCCGGCATGCTGCCCGAGGCCGAGCGCGAGGCGCGCCGTGCGCGCTTCATGGAAGTGGCCGAGGCGGTGTCGATCGCCAAGCTGCAGGAGCGCGTGGGCGCGACGATGCAGGTGCTGGTCGATTCCGCGCCGGCGATGGGGCGCAAGGGCGGCGTGGGACGCACCTATGCCGACGCGCCCGAGATCGACGGCACCGTGCGGCTGCTGCCGCCCGAGAAAATCAGCAAGACGCTCAAGGTGGGGGAGTTCACACGCGCGCGCATCGTGGGCGCCGAGGGGCACGACCTGATCGCGTTGCCCGTTTGATGATTCGAACGGACAAGAAAAAAGCCACCGTGAAACGGTGGCTTCATTCGAAGAATCTCAAGAACCTTTTGAAGCTGCTCTTGGATCTGGTGCCC